>NZ_JBHVRK010000014.1:208922-248645 GCF_042885845.1 Kitasatospora sp. NPDC058032
TACGCGCTTTTGTCCCGCGGCGGCCGGGTTCGCCGCGCCCGCGGCCAGCCCGGCCCCCTTCAGCAGGGCGCCGGCCCGGGCGCGGTTTTGGTGTCCGGCGGCGGGGCCCGGCCGGACGGGCGTGTCCCGCGCCCGTCGGTCCGCTTGAGGTGCGGCGATCACCCGGTCGAGCGGTCACCCGACATGACCATTCCGGGAGAGTCGTTTCGCCCCGCACCCAGCGGTGGTGGGTGTGATCCGACCCGAGGGTCAGATCGCGACGCCGTGCGCCCGCAGGTAGGCGATCGGGTTGATGTCCGAGCCGTACTCCGAGCCGGTGCGGATCTCGAAGTGCAGGTGCGGGCCGGTCACGTTGCCGGTGGCGCCGGAGAGGCCGATCTGCTGGCCGACGGTGACGGTCTGACCGATCTTCACGCCGATCGAGGACAGGTGCGCGTACTGGGCGTACTTGCCGTCGGCGAGCTTGATCTCGACCTCGTTGCCGTAGGCGCCGCCGTTGCCGGCCTTCACCACGGTGCCGTTGGCGACGGCGCGCAGCGGGGTGCCGGTGGAAGCGATGAAGTCGGCGCCGGTGTGGTGGCCGGAGGACCACATCGAGCCGGCCACGCCGTAGGCGGTGCCGAGCTTCGGGTTGGCCACCGGGGTGGTGTAGCCGGAGGTGGCGGCGACGACCGGGGTCGTGACCACCGGGGCGGTGAGCGGCTGGACGGCGGGCTTGCCGACCGGGACGGCCGGCTTGGCGGCCGGGGCGGCGGGCTTGGCGGCCGGAGCGGCGGGCTTGGCAGCCGGAGCGGTGTGCTTCGCGGCCGGAGCGGCCGACTTGGTGGCCGGGGCGGTGGGCGCGGCCGGCTTGGCGGCCGGAGCCGCCTTGCTGCCGAGCGCGAGCTTCTGGCCCGGGAAGATGAGGTTCGGGTTGGCGCCGACGACCGAGCGGTTGTGCTCGTACAGCGCCTGCCAGCCACCGTCGACGTGCTTCGCGGCGGCGATCTTCGACAGGGTGTCCCCGCCGACGACCTTGTAGCTCTCCTCGACCGGGGCGGCCGGGGCGCTCTGAGCAGCCGGAGCAGCGGCCGGGGCGGCCTGGGCGGCCGGAGCGGCGGGCTTCGCGGCCGGCACCTCGTGGGCCTGGGCGGTGACGGTGGTCACCAGCGGGAGGGCGAAGGCGGCACCGGTGACGGCGGTGGCGATGCCGATGCGAGCGGCGCGGGGCAGGGCGATACGACGAGCCTGTGCGGGCATGCGAAAGGTCCTCTCCGACGCCTGCGAGGTGAGCTGTCGGGTTCGGGCTGGAGTTGCCCGGCCGCCGATAAAGGCGGCTTCACCCCAAGCCGGACCGCGGGAAATACCGGTCCGGCGACTTACCTGTGGGTCCCCCGCTCCTGCCGTACAGAGTTCGTTGCGTACCACCGGGCAGCGGCAGGACTAGGCGTTCCACCCGGTGGCCACCCGGGCTGACGCCGGGCGGTCGCTGAACTAAAACTCATCCGTTCGGGTGAAGCAATGTCGATCTACGCGACCCGGGACCAAAGTCCGCATTGCCGTGACGCTCCGCTCGGAATGCATACACAGTACGCACACAATCCATTGACGGTGCGCACGTGATCCGCAACCCTGCGCCCATATGAAAACCAGTACGTATGCGATCACTCACGGAGAGGCCACCACCCGACACACCCCCGGTGACCCTTGTCACGTGGGCCCCACGGGACGCACCATGGGCCGTGGCCACCTCCGAGGCCGGCACCCTGCGGTTGGGCACCGCGCAGGGTCGCTGGGTACTTCTGGCAACGGTGCTCGGCTCCAGCATGGCGATGCTCGACGGGACCGTCGTGAACGTCGCGCTGCCCCGGATCGGCGCCGATCTCGGCGCCCAACTCGACGCCCTTCAATGGACGCTCAACGCCTATCTGCTCACCCTGGCGGGCCTGATCCTGCTCGGCGGCGCGCTGGGCGACCGCTACGGACGGCGCCGGATCTTCCTGCTCGGCGTGGTCTGGTTCGCCGCCGCCTCCGCGGCCTGCGCCGCCGCACCGAACATCCAGGTGCTGATCATCGCGCGCGCCGTGCAGGGAATCGGCGGCGCACTGCTCACCCCCGGCTCGCTGGCGATGCTCCAGGCGGTCTTCCACCCGGACGACCGCTCGGCGGCCGTCGGCCTCTGGTCGGGGTTCGGCGGGGTGTCGGCGGCGGTCGGCCCGCTGCTCGGCGGCTGGCTGGTGGACGGTCCCGGCTGGCGGTGGATCTTCCTGCTGAACCTGCCGCTGGCGGCGCTGGTGGTGGCGGTGTCCGCCCGGCACGTGCCGGAGAGCCGGGACGAGTCCGCGACCGGCCGCTTCGACGTACTCGGCGCGGCGCTGGCCGCCCTGGCGCTGGGCGCCGTCACCTATGCGCTGACCGCCGCCGGGAAGGGGCTGTCCCCCGTGGTCTGGGTCACCGGGGCGGCGGGACTGCTGCTCGGATCCGCCTTCATCGCCGTCGAGCGCCGCACCCCGGAGCCGATGCTACCGCTCGGCCTGTTCTCCTCGCGGCTGTTCACCGCCGTGAACCTGGTCACCCTCGCCGTCTACGCGGCGTTCAGCGGCGTCTTCTTCCTGCTGGTGGTGCAGCTGCAGATCGTCTCCGGCTTCTCCCCGCTGGTCTCCGGGCTGGCCCTGGTGCCGATCACCGTCATCATGCTGGTGCTGTCCGCCCGGGCCGGCCGGCTGGGCAAGCGGATCGGCCCCCGGCTGCCGCTCACCGTCGGCCCGATGCTCTGCGCGGTGGGCGTGCTGCTGATGCTGCGGATCGGCCCCGGCGCCTCGTACTGGACGGACGTGCTGCCCGCCGTCTCGGTGATGGGCTTCGGCATGGTGCTGCTGGTCGCGCCGCTGACCGCCACCGTGCTGGCGGCGGTGGACGTGCGGCACGCGGGCATCGCCAGCGGCGTCAACAACGCCGCCGCCCGGGCGGCCGGCCTGCTGGCGGTCGCCGCGCTGCCCGCGCTGGCCGGCCTCAGCGGGGACGCCTACCGGGTGCCGCACGCGGTCGACTCCGCCTTCCGCACCGCGATGCTGATCTGTGCCGGGCTCCTGGTGGCCGGCGGGCTGACCGCGCTGGTCGCCGTCCACGGCAATGTGCTGGCCCCGGCGGACGAGCGCCCGGTGGCCGAACCGGACTGCCGCTACACCTGCCCCACCAACGGCCCGCCGCTCGACCCCGGGCACCCCGCCGCCGTCCCGGCCGAGCACGGCGAGGGCCCCGCCGCCTCCTCGGCGACGGGGCCCTGAGAAGAGAGCCGACGATCCGTCAGAGGATGTCGCCCGGCGCGTACTTGGCGGCCTCCGGGTACGCGGCCGCGACGGCCTCGATCCGGCGGACGACCTCGGCGACCTGCGCGCCGGCCGCACCGGTGAAGGACAGCCGGTCGGCCAGCAGCGCGTCCAGCGCGGCCCGGTCCAGCGGGATCCGCTCGTCGTTCGCCAGCCGGTCCAGCAGCTCGTTCTCCCGGGCGCCGGCCCGCATCGCGAGCGCCGAGGCGACGGCGTGCTCCTTGATGACCTCGTGCCCGGTCTCCCGGCCGACGCCCGCGCGCACCGCACCCATCAGCACCTTGGTGGTGGCCAGGAACGGCAGGTAGCGGTCCAGCTCGGCCTCGACCACGGCCGGGAAGGCGCCGAACTCGTCGAGGACGGTCAGGAAGGTCTCCAGCAGGCCGTCGAAGGCGAAGAAGGCGTCCGGCAGCGCGACCCGGCGGACCACCGAGCAGGAGACGTCGCCCTCGTTCCACTGGTCGCCGGCCAGCTCGCCGGTCATCGACGCGTAGCCGCGCAGGATCACGGCCAGGCCGTTGACGCGCTCGCAGGAGCGGGTGTTCATCTTGTGCGGCATCGCCGAGGAGCCGACCTGGCCCTCCTTGAAGCCCTCGGTCACCAGCTCGTGGCCGGCCATCAGGCGGATGGTCTTGGCCAGGCTGGACGGCGCGGCGGCCAGCTGGACGAGGGCGGTCAGCACCTCGAAGTCCAGCGAGCGCGGGTAGACCTGGCCGACGCTGGTGAGCACGTTGTCGAAGCCGAGGTGCGCGGCGACCCGGCGCTCCAGCTCGGCGAGCTTGTCGGTGTCGCCGCCGAGCAGGTCGAGCATGTCCTGGGCGGTGCCGACCGGGCCCTTGATCCCGCGCAGCGGGTAGCGGGCGATCAGCTCCTCCAGGCGGCGGAAGGCGACCAGCAGCTCGTCGGCGATCGACGCGAAGCGCTTGCCCAGGGTGGTGGCCTGCGCGGCCACGTTGTGCGAGCGGCCGGCCATGACCAGCTCGGCGTGCTCGGCGGAGATCCGGCCCAGCCGGACCAGCACGGCGACGGTGCGGTCGCGCACGTGCTCCAGCGACTGCCGGATCTGCAGCTGCTCGACGTTCTCGGTCAGGTCCCGGGAGGTCATCCCCTTGTGGATCTGCTCGTGGCCGGCGAGGTCGCTGAACTCCTCGATCCGGGCCTTGACGTCGTGCCGGGTGACCCGCTCGCGGGCGGCGATGGAGGCGAGGTCGACCTGGTCGATCACCCGCTCGTAGTCGGCGACGGCGGTGGCGGGCACCTCGACACCGAGGTCCTGCTGGGCCTTCAGGACGGCGAGCCAGAGGTGGCGCTCAAGCACCACCTTGTGCTCGGGGGACCACAGCTGGGCCAGGGTCGCCGAGGCGTACCGGGAGGCCAGGACATTGGGGATCTGGGGCTTCGCGCTCACGCTTCGCAAGCCTAACAGCCGAGGTCAGCCGGAACGGCCCGGGCTCGGGTAGGCTGGGGTACTTGAGCCATCAACACAGAGCGTCCCACAAACTCCTCACCGCAAGGATACCACACCCGTGAACGGATCTCCAGTGGTTCCCCCTCCTCCGACCGGAACGGACGCCCTCCTCGCCGAGGCGCTGCGCACCGAACAGGCCCGGCTGACCGGCCTCTACGCCCATCTGGACGCCGCCCGCGAGCGCGCCCGCCGGACCCTCGCGGCGGCCGGCCGCGACGCCGGCCCGGGCGGCACCCACCAGGCCCGGCTGGAGCGCGAGCTGCGCGCCGCCGAGGCCGCCCGCCGCGCCGCCCGGCTGGAGGCCGTCGAACGCGGCCTGTGCTTCGGCCGTCTGGACCACCGCGACGGCACCGTCCGCTCCATCGGCCGGATCGGCCTCACCGACGAGCTGGACGAGTCCTTCGAGCCGGTACTGATCGACTGGCGCGCCCCCGCCGCCCGCCCGTTCTACACCGCCACCCCGGCCGACCCGGGCGATCTGGTCCGCCGCCGCCACCTGCACACCAGCGGCCGCACCCTGACCGGCCTGGACGACGAGGCGCTCGACCTGGCCGGCCTGGACGAGGACGGCCGGCGCGGCCTGGTCGGCGAGGCGGCGCTGCTGGCCGCCCTCGACCGCGAGCGCACCGGCCGGATGGCCACCGTGGTCGCCACCATCCAGGCCGAGCAGGACCGGGTGATCCGCGCCCCGCTGCCCGGCGCCCTGGTCGTCCAGGGCGGCCCCGGCACCGGGAAGACGGTCACCGCCCTGCACCGCGCCGCCTATCTGCTCTACACCCACCGCGCGGTGCTGGAGCGGCGCGGCGTCCTGGTGCTCGGCCCCAACCCGGCGTTCCTGCGCTACATCGACCAGGTGCTGCCCGCGCTCGGCGAGACCGAGGTGGTGCTGTGCACCGTCGGCGAGCTGTTCCCCGGCGTCCGGGCCACCGTCGAGGACGGGCCGGCCGCCGCGGTGGTCAAGGGCGGGCCGTGGATGGCGGACGCGGTGCGGCGCGCCGTCGAGGCCCACCAGCGGCTGCCCGCGGGCGACCTGCTGCTCGGCGAGCACCTGCGGCTGCCCCACCGGGTCTGCGCCGAGGCCAGGACGGCCGCGCGCGGACTGCGGCTGCCGCACAACCGGGCCCGCGGGTTCTTCCTGCGCACCCTGCTGGACGCCCTCGCGGTGGCGCAGGCGCTCTCCCTCGGCCGCCCGTACGACGAGGAGGAGGCCCGCCACGCCCCGCGCGAGCTCTGGGAGCAGCCCGGTATCCGCGCCGAACTCGACTCCCTGTGGCCGGTTCTGACACCGCATCGACTCGTCGACCGACTGTTCTCCGACCCCGCCCTGCTGGCCGCCGCGGCCCCCGGCCTCTCCCCCGCACAGCGCGCCGCGGTGCTGCGCCCGGCCGGCGCGCCGTGGACCACCGGGGACGTCCCGCTGCTCGACGAGGCGGCCGAACTCCTCGGCGAGGACGGCGCCGCGACCCGGGCCCGCTCCCGCGCCGCCGCACGGGCGCTGGACGAGGAACTGGCCTACGCCGAGGGCGTGCTCACGGTCACCGGGCAGCGGGAGGACGCCACCCTGGACGCCGGGCTGCTCGCCGAGCGCTTCCGCGACACCGGCCCGGAGCGCACCACCGCCGAGCGCGCCGCCGCCGACCGCGAGTGGGCGTACGGACACGTGGTGGTCGACGAGGCGCAGGAGCTGTCCGCGATGGCCTGGCGCGCCGTGCTGCGCCGGGTGCCGACCCGCTCGCTGACCATCGTCGGCGACCTCGCCCAGACCGGTTCGCCGGTCGGGGCCCGCTCGTCCTGGGCCGAGATGCTGGACCGCGAACTGCCGGGCCGCTGGCGCGAGGAGCGGCTCACCGTCAACTACCGGACGCCGGCCGCGATCATGGCACCGGCGGCGGCGGTGCTGCGCGCCCACTCCCCCGGCCAGGAACCGCCGGAGGCCGTCCGGCAGACCTCCGAACGCCCGCGCCCGGTCCCCGTTCCGGACGGCGACTACGCCGCGGCCCTGGCCGCGCTGCCCGCCGGCCCCGGCACCCTCGGGGTGATCGCCCCGGACGCCGTCGCCACCGCCCTGGGGGCGCTGACCGTCCGGGAGGCCAAGGGCCTGGAGTACGACGCGGTCGTCCTGGTCGACCCGGCCGGCCTGCTCGCCCAGGGCGCCGCGGACCTCTACGTCGCCCTCACCCGCGCCACCCGGCGCCTCACCCTGCTGCACCACACCCCGCTGCCACCCGCCCTCGCGACGGCGGACGACCCCGACGATCGCGCCGGGCCTACTGACGCCCGCTGAGCACCGGGAGGACGTGGAGGCAGATCGAGTGCAGCGCCGCGCGCTGCTCGCCGCTGAGGCTCTCGAAGGCCTGGTGGGTGCGGCCCATCTCGCCGCGGATCCGCGCCAGGATCTCCCGGCCCTGCTCGCTGATGACCACGATCTTGACCCGTCGGTCGCCCGCCGAGGCCTCCCGGCGGGCCAGGCCCAGCGCCTCCAGCCGGTCGACGATGCCGGTCACGTTGGAGGCGTCACAGCCGAGCCGCCCGGCCAGCGCGCGCATCGGCACCGGCTCCTGGACGGCGCCGAGCGCCTTGGCCTGCGAGGAGGAGAGACCGTGCCGGGCCGCGGCGGCCGCGAAGTCCTGGAAGTACGCACCGCCGACGGCGGCCAGCGCCTCCATCAGCTCGGCGTTGGTCGGTACGGTCGTGGTCGTCGTCGAACCCATGAGGTCAGCCTACGACCGACTGCTTCAGTAACTCAAGATTTGAGCACGGCAAGGGTCCGGCGGCCGAGCCGCCGGACCCGGGAACCGGCGCGCTCAGAGCACCAGCTGGTCGAACAGCCGCCGCAGCTCCGTCTCCGGATCGGCGGTCAGTCCGGTGTGCACCGGCCCCGGCTGCACCACCGCGCTGCGCGGGGCGGTGAGCCAGCGGAACCGCTGCCCCGGGCTGTCCGCCGCGGCCGGGCCCGCCTGCGGCCCGCCCGCGCAGACCGCCTCGATCCCCTGCAGCGCCCGCCGCACCGCGGACACGTCGGCGACCGGGTCCAGCGCCAGCAGCCGCGCCTGGTCCAGGTGGGTCCGCGCGGCCAGGTGGGAGCTCTGCCGGCAGTACAGCAGCACGCCCACGTTGACGCACTCGCCGCGCTCCACCCGGGGCACCGCCCGGATCACCGCGTACTCGTAGTCGTGCAGCTCGGCCCGGACCGGCGGCGCCGGATCGGCCGCCGCCGGGTCGGCGAGCCGCGACTCGGACAGACCGTGGCCGAACGGGTCGGACAGACGGAAGTCGGTCATGCGGACACCTCCGGAAGCCAGTCGCGCGGACCGGCCAGTCGCGCGGTCAACTGGGCCCGGTACGCCGCGCGCACCGCCTCGGGCGAGTCGAACCCGGGCTCGTCCGCCAGCCAGACGTCCGGGATCTGCGCCACCGCCTCCTCGATCGCCGCCTCGGCCAGCGGGGCGAGCGCCTTGTCGGCCGCGAGCAGGTCCGGCTCCGCGCCCAGCAGCGCGTGGTCGGAGGCGTCGTACGGACGGCGGATCCAGCCGGCGGCGCCCGCCCAGTGGTGGTGGAAGATCAGGCTCGCGCCGTGGTCGATCAGCCGCAGGCCGCCGGTGGCGACCAGCAGGTTGGGGTTGCGCCAGGAGCGGTCGACGTTGCCGATCAGCGCGTCGAACCAGAGCACCTGCCCGGCCAGCCCGGCGTCCACGTCGAAGCAGAGCGGGTCGAAGTTGAGCGCGCCGCTGACGAAGGCCATGCCCAGGTTGAGCCCGCCGCTGGCCCGCATCTGGTCCTGGATCTGCGGGTCCGGCTCGCTGCGGGCCAGCACCGGGTCCAGGTCGACGGTCACCAGCTCGGGCACCGGCAGGCCGAGCCGCCGGCCGAGTTCACCGGCCAGCACCTCGGCGACCAGCGCCTTGCGGCCCTGGGCGGCACCGACCCACTTCAGGGCGTAGAGCCGCCGGTCATCGGCCTCGACCAGGCCCGGCATCGAGCCGCCTTCTCGCAGTGGCGTCACATAACGGACCGCCGTCACCTCGGGGAGCACGGCGGACAGCCTAGCGGGCATATGCACGGGGCGGGTGTCCCTCGGCGTGCTCGCCCGCCCGGGTCCTCCCGGTGGCAGCCCCGGCTGCTCCGTGCGAGTGTGGCGGACAGTAATCGGGGCACCCGACCACCACGGCCGGCAGCACTGTGCCGCGCCGTGCGGTACCGACCTGCACTGTGAGGGACGCACGATGGAACGAGCCCGGATCCTGATCGTGGGCGGCGGCTTCGCCGGACTGGAGTGCGCGCGCCGGCTGGAACGCAAGCTCTCCCCCGCGGAGGCGGAGATCTCCCTGGTCACCCCGTTCAGCTACCAGCTCTATCTGCCGCTGCTGCCGCACGTGGCGGCCGGTGTGCTCACCCCCCAGTCGGTGGCCGTCTCGCTGCGCCGCTCGCTGCGGCGCACCCACATCGTCCCCGGCGGCGCGATCGGCGTGGACCCGGCCTCCAAGGTCTGCGTGGTCCGCAAGATCACCGACGAGGTGGTGGCGCAGCGGTACGACTACCTGGTGCTGGCCCCCGGCAGCGTCACCCGCACCTTCGACATCCCCGGCCTGACCGACTACGCGCGCGGCATGAAGACGCTCGCCGAGGCGGCCTACGTCCGCGACCACGTGATCGCCCAGCTGGACCTCGCCTCGGCCTCCCCGGACCAGAAGGAGCGCGAGTCCCGGCTGCAGTTCGTGGTGGTCGGCGGCGGCTACGCCGGCACCGAGACCGCCGCCTGCCTGCAGCGGCTCACCACCGCGGCCACCCAGCGCTACCCGCGGCTGGACGCCCGGCAGATCAAGTGGCACCTGATCGACATCGCGCCGAAGCTGATGCCCGAGCTGGGCGACACCCTCGGCACCGCCGCCCTGGAGGTGCTGCGCGAGCGCGGCATCGAGGTGTCGCTGGGCGTCTCGGTGGCCGAGGTCGGCGCCGAGTCGGTCAAGTTCACCGACGGCCGGGTGCTGCCCTGCCGGACGCTGATCTGGACAGCCGGCGTCGCGGCCAGCCCGCTGATCGCCACCCTGGACGCCGAGACGGTGCGCGGGCGGATCGCGGTGACGGCGGAGATGCGGGTGCCGCAGTACGAGGGCGTCTTCGCGCTCGGCGACGCCGCCGCCGTGCCGGACCTCGCCAAGGGCGACGGCGCGGTCTGCCCGCCGACCGCCCAGCACTCGGCCCGCCAGGGCCGGGCGGTGGCCAACAACGTGATCGCGGCGCTGCGCAACCAGCCGCTGGAGCCGTACTACCACAAGGACCTGGGCCTGGTCGTGGACCTCGGCGGCAAGGACGCCGTCTCCAAGCCGGTCGGGGTGGAGCTGCGCGGTGTGCCGGCCCAGCTGGTGGCGCGCGGCTACCACCTGATGGCGATGCGCACCAATGTGGCGAAGTTCCGGGTCGGCGCCGGCTGGATGCTCAACGCGACCGCCGGGGACGACTTCGTGCGGACCGGCTTCCTCGCCCGGCAGCCCGCCCGGCTGCGCGACTTCGAGTACACCGACGCCTACCTGTCGAAGGACCAGGTCAGGGAGCACGCCCAGGCGCTGCTCGCCAAGGGCTGACCCGCCCCGGCCGGCTGCCCTCCCGACGCGGTCGCGTCGGGAGGGCGGCCGGCCGTCGACGTCCCTGGTCAGACCGGCCGCGACACCGTGCCGTCCGCGCCGGGCCCGGCGGTCCCGTCCGCCCCGCCCAGCACCGCCGCCAGGTCGTCGGCCAGCCGCCGGGCATCCGCCGGGTCGAGCCGCGCGACGGTGATCCGCAGCCCGGGCGGCGACTGCAGCCGGAAGCGCGCGCCGGGCGCCGCGACCCAGCCGCGCTGGACCAGCGCGGCGAGCGCGACGGCCTCGTCCGGAACCGGCACCCAGACGTTCAGCCCGCTCGCCCCGTGCGCCGCGATCCCCCGCTCGGCCAGCGCGCCGATCAGCGCCTCCCGGCGCGCCCGGTAGGCGGCGGCCACCCGGGCGGCCGGCGCCGCGTCGGCGCGCCACAGCTCGGCCACCGTGCGCTGGAGCAGGTGGCTGACCCAGCCGGTCCCCAGCCGCTGGCGTCCGAGCAGCCGCCCGACGGTGTCCGCGTCCCCGACCGCGACCGAGAGCCGCAGGTCCGGCCCGTACGCCTTGGCCGCCGAGCGCACCACCGCCCAGTGCGCCGACCCCGCGCCGGCCAGCGGGTGGTAGGGCTGGTCGACGATGCCCTGGCCGTGGTCGTCCTCGATCAGCAGCACGTCCGGACGGCCGGCCAGCACCGCGCGCAGCTCCGCGGCCCGACCGGCGGTGAGGGCGGCGCCGGTCGGGTTCTGCGCCCGGCTGGTGACGACCACCGCCCGCGCGCCGGCCTCCAGCGCCTCGGCGAGCGAGCCGGGCAGCGGGCCCGCGTCGTCGAGCCCCACCGGCAGGGTGCGCAGGCCGAGCGCCGCCAGCAGGTCGAGCAGGCTGCCCCAGCCCGGGTCCTCGACGGCGACGGCATCACCTTGGCGCAGCCGGGTGACCAGGATCCGCTCGATGGTGTCCAGCGCGCCGGAGGCGACGGCGAGCGGCCCGGACGGCAGGCCGTCGGCGGCGAAGGCCGCGCCGGCCAGGGCGAGCAGCTCCGGGTCGGCGGCCGGGTCGCCGTAGCGGACCGGGGCGCGGCGGGCGGCCTCGGCGGCGGACGCGAGGGCGGCGGTGAGGTCGGGCAGCAGCGCCGGGTCGGGGTTGCCGTCGGAGAGGTCGCGGGCGTGCGCCGGGACGGGCAGGCGCAGCTGGTCGCGCGGGGTGTGGGCGGGGCGCGGACGGATCCGGCTGCCCTTGCGGCCGGCGGTCTCGATCACACCGCGGTCGCGCAGCAGCCGGTAGGCGGCGGCCACCGTGTTGGGGTTGACGCCGAGCTCGGCGGCGAGGTCGCGCAGCGGCGGCAGCGGTGTCCCGGGGGCGAGGTGGCCGGTGCTGACGCCCCGCTCGACCTCGGCCGCGATATCGCTGGCACGCCGTCCGGTGATCCGATACTCTCCTAGCACAAAATAGATTATGCACTAGTACATAGAGGTTGTCATGTCGACCACGCCGAACGGTGGCACGTCCTACCCGCGAACCCCGCGCACCACTCCCACCCGCTACAAGGACCGCGCCAGCTGGGAGCGCGAGGCGATCCACGCGATCCTGGACGCCACGTACCTCTGCCACCTCGGCTTCGTCGCCGACGGGGCGCCGGTGGTGCTGCCCACCATCCACGCCCGGGTCGGCGACCGCCTCTACGTGCACGGCTCCACCGGCAGCCGGCCGCTGCGCGGGGCCAAGGGTGAGCAGGGGCTGCCGGTCTGCGTCACCGTCACCCTGGTCGACGCCCTGGTGCTGACCAGGTCGGCGTTCAACCACTCGCTCAACTTCCGCTCGGTGGTGGCCCACGGCACCGCGCACCAGGTCACCGACCCCGAGGAGCTGACGGTCGCGCTGGACGCGCTGGTCGACCAGGTGGTCCCGGGCCGCTCCGCCGAGGTGCGCCCGGCCAACGCCAAGGAACTGGCCGCCACCGCGGTGATCCGTCTGGAGCTCGACGAGGTCTCCGCCAAGACCAGGGCCGACCTCGCCCATGACGACCCCGAGGACCTCGCCCTGCCGCACTGGGCCGGCGTCGTCCCGGTCACCACCGGCTACGGCACGCCCGTGCCGGACGCCTCCACCGCCGTACCGCTGCCCGCCAACCTCGCCTCACTCGCCACGCTCACCGCCGCGCCCGACGCCTGACCGGAGGCCCCGATGCTGATCCGCCCCTGGGACCGCGGCGACGACGACGAGTGGCGCGCCTGGCTCGCCGAGGGCCGCGACTTCGGCCTGCTCGCCGCCAATGGCGGGCCGGGCCGCGGCCCCGTGCTCGTCCCCACCCACTTCCTGCTGGACGCCGACCGCGGCGAGATCCTGGTCCACCTGGCCGCGCCCAACCCACTGCTGTCCGCCGTCCGGGCGGACCCGGAGGTCACCCTCGCGGTCACCGACGACTACGCCTACGCCCCCGGCCACTGGCGCGCCGCGCCCGGCACCCCGACCAGCCTCTACGCCTCCGTGCAGTTCCACGCCACCGCCGCCCTCGTCGAGGACGCGCCCGGCAAGGCCGAGATCCTCAACCGCCAGCTGGCCCACTTCCAGCCGGAGAGCCCCGGGTTCCGGGTGGCCCCGGGCGAGGGCGAGCTCGGCCGGCTGCTCCCCGGCCTGACCGGGCTGCGGCTGACGGTCCACGAGGTGCGCGCCAAGTTCAAGTACGACGACAAGAAGCCGGTCGCCGAGCAGTACGCCCTGGCCGAGCGGCTCGCCGAGCGCGCCCGCCCACTGGACGCCGGCGCCCGCACCCAGCTGCTGCGCCGCAACGCACGCCGTACGGCGCGCACCGCATCCCCCGCGCCGGGGGACCGCTCCTCCACCTGACGCCCCGTCACCCGTTCGGCTCAGCCACCGCGACGCGCGCCCCGCGGCGCTGATCGAATGTGAGACGAACCCTGCCCGCCCGGCCGTGCGGACGGGACCGTCGACCCCGGGGAGCGCGCGTGTCCAGGACCCACACCCATCCGGCTTCCGGCGAGGCGCATCTCGGGCACGTCGTGTTCATCTCCGCCGCCGCCGCGATGGGCGGCTTCCTGTTCGGCTACGACAGCGCGGTGATCAACGGCGCGGTCACCGGCATCCAGAAGCACTTCCAGGTGGGCCACGGCACGACCGCGTTCGTGGTGGCCATCGCGCTGCTCGGCTCGGCCGCCGGCGCGGTGGCGGCCGGGCGGCTGGCCGACCACCTCGGCCGGGTGCGCACCATGCTGCTGGCCGCGGTCCTCTTCGCGGCCAGCGGCATCGGCTCGATGTTCCCGCCGAACATCGAGGTGCTGGCCACCTGGCGGGTGGTCGGCGGCGTGGCGATCGGCATCGCCTCGGTGATCGCCCCGACCTACATCGCCGAGGTCGCCCCGACCGCCTACCGGGGCCGGCTGGCCTCGTTCCAGCAGATGGCGATCGTGCTCGGCATCACCGTCTCCCAGCTCGCCAACTACGCGCTCAACCAGGCCGCCGGCGGCGAGTCCACCGGCCACCTCGGCGGCATCCAGGCCTGGCAGTGGATGCTCGGGGTCGAGGCGATCCCGGCGCTCGTCTACGGGCTGATGGCGCTGGCGATCCCGGAGTCGCCGCGCTACCTGATCGCCGACCACCGGGAGGAGCAGGCCCGCCGGGTGCTGCTGGAGGTCGAGGGCCAGGACGTCGACCTCGACGCCCGGGTGGCCGAGATCCGCGCGGTGCTGGAGTCCGCCCGCAAGCCGCGGCTCAAGGACCTGCTGGACGGCCGGTTCGGTCTGCTGCCGATCGTCTGGGTCGGCATCGGTGCCTCGGTGTTCCAGCAGTTCGTCGGCATCAACGTGATCTTCTACTACTCCTCCTTCCTGTGGCAGTCGGTCGGCATCAACGAGTCCAACTCGCTGCTGATCAGCCTCTCCACCTCGATCATCAACGTGATCGGCACGGTGGTCGCGATGGCCCTGGTCGACCGGATCGGCCGCAAGCCGCTCGCGCTGGCCGGCTCGATCGGCATGGCCGCCGCACTGGGCACCGCCGCCTGGGCGTTCTCCTACCGGGAGGGCACCGGCGACACCGCGACCCTGGACAACACCCACGCGGTGGTCGCGCTGGTCGCCGCGCACGTCTTCGTGTTCTGCTTCGCCTTCTCCTGGGGCGTCGTGGTCTGGGTGCTGCTCGGCGAGATGTTCCCGAACCGGATCCGCGCGCTCGCCCTGTCCGTCGCCGCCTCCGCCCAGTGGATCGCCAACTGGGCGATCACCGTCAGCTTCCCCGATCTCGCCGACTGGAACCTGTCGGCGACCTACGTCATCTACGCGGTCTTCGCGCTGCTCTCCATCCCCTTCGTGGCCTTCTGCATCAAGGAGACCAAGGGCCGGGCCCTGGAGGAGATGGGCTGAGCCCGCGCCGGCCCCGGACCACCGGACCTCCCGACCCCCCGGCCCCCGACCCGCCGCCGCGCCCGGCGGCCCGTCCCCCGAGAGGAAGCCATGCCTGACCAGGGCGGCTCCCGGCAGAACGTGACCTTCCCGAGCAACGGCCGCGAGGCCCACGGCTACCTGGCCCGCCCGCCGCAGGGCGTCGGTCCCGGTCTGGTGGTGGTCCAGGAGTGGTGGGGCCTCACCCCGTACCTGGCCGGCGTGGCCGACCGGTTCGCCGCCGAGGGCTTCACCGTCCTCGCGCCGGACCTCTTCGGCGGCGCGACCACCCACGACAGCGCCGAGGCGGCCCGGCTCACGCGCGCGCTGCCGGTCGAGCGGGCGGTGCGGGACCTGCGCGGCGCGGTCGACCTGCTGCTCGGCCTGGAGGGCGTGGTCGGCGACGCCGTCGGCGTGGTCGGCTTCTGCATGGGCGGCGGCTTCGCCCTGCTGCTGGCCGCCGCCGAGGGCGACCGGGTGGCCGCGGCGGTCCCCTTCTACGGCCTGCCGCCCGACCCGGACTTCGAGTACCGGGGCCTGACCGCCCATGTGCTCGGCCACTTCGGCGAGCACGACCGCTCGATCCCGATGGCCGCCGTGGACGAGGCCGCGATCCGGATCGGCGAGGCCACCGACGTCCGTCCGGAGATCCACTTCTACCCGGCCGGACACGCCTTCATGAACGAGGAGAACCTGCTCGGCGGCTACGACCCGCTGCAGGCCGAGATCGCCTGGCGGCGCACCCTGACCTTCCTCTGGGGCCACCTCGGCTGACGCCCACGGCCGTCCCCCGGCGGCCCGAATATCGGATGGACACGGACGATCCGCCCCGGCATAGTCACGGGGTGCAGAGCCAACCCTCCCCTCCGCTCACCGCCCGGCTCGCCTGGGCGAGCCGCAACTTCCGGATCCAGACCGCCGCCACCGTGGTCAGCGGCCTCGGCAACGCGGGCGCCCCGATCGCCACCGCCTTCGCCATCCTGGACGGCGGCGGCTCCACCGGCGACATCGGCTTCGTCACCGCCGCCCGGCTGCTGCCGACCGTTCTGCTGCTGGTGCTCGGCGGCGCCCTCGCCGACCGCCTGCCGCGCCACCACGTCATGGTCGCCGCCAACCTGTTCAGCGCCGTCTCCCAGGGTGCCCTCGCCCTGCTGGTGCTGACCGGCGACCCCACCCTCTGGCAGCTGATGCTGCTCTCGGCCGGCGCCGGCGCCGGCTACGCGTTCTACTCCCCCGCCGCCGGCGGCATGATCATGGAGAGCGTCGCCCCCGAGCACGCCGCCCGGGCCTTCTCGGTGTACCGGATGGGCTTCAACGGCTCGCAGATCGGCGGCGCCGCGCTCGGCGGCGCGCTGACCGCCGCGGTCGGCGCCGGCTGGGTGCTCGCCCTGGACGCCGTCTGCTTCCTGGCCGCCGCCGCGCTGCGCTTCCTGCTGGAACCGCAGGCCCCGACCGCCCCCGCCGAGGGCGGCGGCATGCTCCGCGACCTGCGCGAGGGCTGGCGGGAGTTCTCCTCCCGCCGCTGGCTCTGGGTGATCGTCCTCCAGTTCTCGGTGCTGGTCGCCTGCGTCGGCGCGGTCGAGGCGGTGTACGGGCCGGCCGTCGCCAAGGAGCGGCTCGGCGGCGCCCGCGACTGGGGCCTGGCCATGGCGGCCTACGGCGTCGGCCTGGTCGTCACCGGCCTGCTGATGGCCCGCTGGCAGCCGCGCCGGATCCTGCTGGTCGGCAACTGGGGCGTCTTCCTGTTCGGCATGCCGGCGATCGCCCTGGCGGCGTCCGCGCCGCTGCCGGTGCTCTGGGCGGCGATGTTCCTCTCCGGTGTCGGCGTCACCGTCTTCGGCGTCAACTGGATGATCGCGCTGCAGCAGGAGATCCCGCCGGAGGCGTTCTCCCGGGTCACCGCCTACGACGAGCTGGGCTCGCTCTCGCTGGCACCGCTCGGCACCGCGCTCGCCGGCCCGGTCGCCGACCGGCTCGGCCTGTCCGGCGCGCTCTGGTGCTGCGCGGTGATCTCCCTGGTGCTCAGCGCCGCCGTGCTGCTGGAACCGCAGGTCCGCCGGCTCTCCCGGCGCCGGCCCGCCCCCGCCCCGGCACCCTCCGCCGACGCACTCCCCGCCCCGGCCGCCACCGGCTGACACCGCCCGCACGCACCCCGTGCGCCCCTGTGTGCGCCCTCCGGCGGGAAACCGCCGGAGGGCGCGGCACGTCCGAGCAGGTGACGACGGATGAGACCAGGGGGACACCCGATGCCCAAGCCACTGCTGTTCCTGGACGTGGACGGCGTGCTCAACCCGGTCTGCCCCGCCCCCGAGGCCGACTTCGACGCCCACACCCTGTTCGGCTACACCGTGCTGCTCTCCGCCCGGCACGGCGCCTGGCTGCGCGAGCTCGCCCACACCTACGAACTCGTGTGGGCCACGACGTGGGAGGAGCACGCCAACAGCCACATCGCCCCGGCGATCGGCCTGCCCGAGCTGCCCTTCGTCCGCTTCACCGGCTACGTCCCGCAGCCCGGCGACCCGCGCGTGCCGCTGATGGAACTGCTCTCCGCCCGCAAGTGGGCGCCCCTGCTGCGGTACGCGGCCGGCCGCCCGTTCGCCTGGGTCGACGACGTCATCCCGCCCCGGCTGGTCCGCAACGCGCTCTGGCGCCGCGACCGCCTGCTGCTGACGATCGACCCCGGCCCGGGCCTCGAACGCCACCACGTCGACCGGCTGCTGTCCGGCCCGCCGCGCCCCGGGCCGCTGCCCCGGATCAGCCGGTGGGCAGCCAGCTGACGTGCCCGGCGAGCAGCGCGTACCCGACGAACGCCACCGTGTCGATCAGCGCGTGCGCCACCACCAGCGGCATCACCCGCCCCCACCGCCGGTACAGCAGGCAGAACACCGCGCCCATCACCATGTTGCCGACCAGCCCGCCGACCCCCTGGTACAGGTGGTACGAGCCGCGCAGCAGCGAGCTCGCCACCAGCTGCGCCGGCCACGACCAGCCCAGCTGCCCCAGCCGGCGCAGCAGGTAGCCGAGGACGACGACCTCCTCCAGGATCGCGTTCTGCCAGGCCGACAGCAGCAGCACCGGGATCCGCCACCAGACGTCCGGCAGCCCGGACGGGGCGACCGTCAGGTTGTAGCCGGCCGCCTGCGAGACCAGGTAGAGCGCCAGCCCGGAGCCGCCGATCGCCGCCGCGACGGCCGCGCCGCGGCCGAGGTCGGACAGCTTCCGCCGGAGGTCGAAGCCGAGCACCCGCAGCGCCGCGCCCTCGCGCACCAGCAGGTAGCCGACGAGCGCGACCGGCATCAGCCCGCGGCCGATGTAGTAGAGCTGCCAGACCAGGTCCAGCCAGGGCCGGCCGGGGGCGCGCGAGCCGTTCAGGGTGGCCACCTGCTGGCCCAGCTTCACCGTCTCGGTGAGCGAGCCCGTGAAGCTGATCAGCGCGCTGATGCCGCTCGCCCCGAGCGAGAGGCCGAGGACGATCAGCAGCTCCGCCCCGAGCAGGCGGCGGGTCGGCTTCGCGGTCTCCGGTACGGTCGGGACGGTCGTCACGGGGGTGCTCCAGCACGGGCGGCGGACGGACGGCGGACGGACGGCGCTCCGGCGCCGGCGGGCGGCCGTCGGCGGACCGGAGCGATCATCCTTCCACAGCGCGCCCGGCGGGCCCGGGGGTCCTACCCCACCGGCCAGGTGTGCACCGGCTCGCCGCCGCGCATGTGCTCCATGTACCGCCGGGTCATCGCCGCCAGCGCGGCCGACCGGTCCATCCCGTACTGCTCGCGCAGCCGGTGGAAGGTCGCGACCTGCCAGGACGCCCCGTTGACGCGGCGCAGACAGCGCTGCTCGATGATGCCGAGGTAGCGGTCCCGGTCGGCCGGCTCCACACCCCACGCGTCCAGGCCCTGGTAGGCCATCGGGAGCAGCTCGTTGAGCACCAGATCGACGGCGGAAACGGTGGTCAGCCCGCCGCCGCGCCCGGC
Organism: Kitasatospora sp. NPDC058032; assembly: GCF_042885845.1. Classification (NCBI taxonomy): domain Bacteria; kingdom Bacillati; phylum Actinomycetota; class Actinomycetes; order Kitasatosporales; family Streptomycetaceae; genus Kitasatospora; species Kitasatospora sp. NPDC058032. Next base: position 227,637 of record NZ_JBHVRK010000014.1, read on the forward strand.
CCGGCCCTGCCGCGGCCACTGGAACACCGCGTCGACGCCGTACCGGGCCGCCTGCTGGAAGTTCTCGTCGGCCCGCTCGAACGGCAGCCTGGTCCAGATCGGCCGGGGCTGCTCTGCCAGCACCCGCACCACGCCGTAGTAGAACGCCGCGTTGGCGAGCGTGTCGGCCACGGTCGGCCCGGCGGGCAGCGCCCGGTTCTCCACCCGCAGGTGCGGCACCCCGCCGCTGACGTCGTAGACCGGCCGGTTCCAGCGGTAGATGGTGCCGTTGTGCAGCCGCATCTCGGCCAGCCGCGGCACACCGCCGGAGGCCAGCACCTTGGCCGGGTCCTCGTCGTCGCAGATCGGCAGCAGCGCCGGGAAGTACCGCAGGTTCTCCTCGAACAGGTCGTACGCCGAGTCCACCCAGCGCTCGCCGAACCAGGTGATCGGGCGCACGCCCTGCGCCTTGAGCTCCGCCGAACGGGTGTCACAGGCCTGCTGGAAGAGCACCGGCCGGGTCTCCCGCCACAGCTCCCGCCCGAACAGGAACGGCGAGTTGGCGCCGAGCGCGAGCTGCGGCCCGCAGATCGCCTGGGCGGCGTTCCACACCGAGGAGAACCGCTGCGGCGTCACCTGGAGGTGCAGCTGGAGCGAGGTCGCGGCGGCCTCGGCCACCATGGTGATCGACTCCAGCTGGAGGTGTTCGACGCCCTCGATGTCCAGCGTGATGTCCTCGCCGCGGGCGGCCAGGATCTGGTCGCTGAGCAGGCTGTAGCGCTGGTTGTGGGACATCGCGTCGAGCCCGGTGTGGTCGAGCTCCAGGGTCGGCAGGATGCCCACCATCACGATCCGCGCACCGGCCTCGGCGGCCCGCCGGTCGGCGTACTTCAGCCCGGTGTCGAGCTCCTCGCGCAGCTCCTCGAAGACGTGCCCGAAGAGCCGGTGCGGCGCGATGTTGACCTCGATGTTGAAGCGGCCGAGCTCGGTCTGGAAGTCGGCGGAGCCGATCGAGGTGAGCACCTGGGCGTTGTTCAGCAACGGCAGGCCCTGCTCGTCGGCGAGGTTGAGCTCGATCTCCACGCCCAGGACGCCCTTGGGGCGGTCGAAGCGGTCCTCGCGCAGCATCCGGCCGAGCGCGTCCAGGCAGGACTGGAGCTTGCGCCGGTACATCTGCCGGTCCGAAAGGTCCGCCCGGGTCGCCACGACCTTCTCGCCCATGGTCTCCTCCTCAAGAGCCGGCCGGCCCCCGACCGTGCAAGCATCATGCCCACCCCGAAGATCGATACCCGAAAGCTTCGATTGGCTTGCATTGCAAGGAAACTGATGCTGTTTCAGCGCATCTGCCGACTTGCCCGGTGCCACCGCCTGTGATAAACAGGTCACCCTGCGCACCTGTTCGAGTAGAATTCGCACTGCGCCACGGCCCGGCCGCCCATCGCCGCGAGATCCGGCGACAACGGCCGCGCCGGCACCGCGATCCTGCCCAACCGGACAAGGCCCAGGTCCCGTCACCGCCGACGCACCAGCCATGCCGGTATGCCGCACTCGCACGCCGATCTCGCACGGAGAGGCGACCTTGCCATGACTCTGCAGACCCCCCAGCCCCCGCCCAGTGCCCTGCGCGCGGTTCTCGCCGCGCTCGACTCGGAGACCGCGCTGCGCCAACCCGCCGCCGCCGCGCTGCGTCATCCGACCGGGCCGCTCCTCCCCGCGCACCCGCTCGCCGTCCACGTCCTGGAGGGGCCGCGGGCCGAACTCGCCGCCGCCCGGCGGACGGGGTGGCGCTTCCTCATCAAGGACGGCACCGAGGTGGCCGCCGCCGCCGAAGTGGTGCAGGGGGCGGAGGGCCACACCTTCTCCCACTTCACCGCCGGTCCGTACCTGGACTCCACGCTCCGGGCGCTGCGCGAGGCCTGGCAGCTCGCCCAGTCCGCCCGGTTCCGCTGCCAGCCGCGGCTGCTGACCTTCCCCGGTCAGTACGCGACGGCCCTGTGGCTGCACAGCCCGGACGGCGCCCCCGGCACCGACCTGCTGATCCCGCTGGCCCCGGCACCGATGGGCGTCACCGCGCACCGCGCCCACCCGGCCGTCGAGCTGCTGCCGCTGCTGGCCCGCACGCCGGTCGCCCGGACCACGATCGACCCCCGTCCGCTGCTGCTCGGCGCGACGGACTCCGCCCGGCTCGCCTCCGGGGCGCACTGAGGGCCGGCCCGCGGAACCCCCGCCCGACCCGTCCTGCGAACCGTCGCCCGACCCACCGTCACTCGGACGGCCGATCCGGACGGGTCATCCGGCATGGCCCTTCCGGGTCGTCCGCCGGATGGCCCGTCCGGTGCCGCCGACGACCCCCGACCACCTGAACGGGTGATCTCTGCCCGGGGGTTGTGGCGCATGTCACGAAATCGCTGCGCTCGCGCCCCCGGATGCCGACACTGGGAACCAGCGTGGAAGGACCTCCTGTCCTACCCACATGAGCGCCGGTCCACACCTGGCCCGGCGCCCGGACAGAATCCGACCACCGCGGCGACGCCCGCCGGCCACCGGCGACACCGCGTCACGGGGAGGATCGCAGAGCGAAGCGAGGGTACGCGTATGTGCCAGCACCGTCCTGAGTGCCCGTCGGCCGAGTCCGAGGACCGCGAGGCCGCCGTCCCGGTGGCCTGTCACCCGGAGCAGGGGTGGAGCCTGCTCTGCAACGGCGTCCTGCTGTTCGAGGACACCGGTGAGCTGCTGCCCGACGGCCGGGTGATCGCCCCGCGCCGTCCGGCCGCGAGCGCGGTCTGAGCCGCCGGGACGCCACGGGGGAACGAGCGCGACGGGCAGGGCCCCGGCGGACGGATCCGCCGGGGCCCTGCCGTGTGCCGTGCGCCGGTCCGGCGCCGGACGCCCTGCGCGTCAGACGCCGTACTCGTCCAGCGGCGGGCAGGAGCAGACCAGGTTGCGGTCGCCGTACGCGCCGTCGATGCGGCTGACCGGGGGCCAGTACTTGTCCGCCGGGTTCACGCCGGCCGGGAAGACCGCCTCCTGACGGGTGTAGCCGTGCGCCCAGTCGCCGGCCAGCTCGGCCGCGGTGTGCGGGGCGTTGTGCAGCGGGTTGTCCTCCGCCGCCCACTCGCCCGAACCGACCTTGTCGATCTCGGCCCGGATCTCGATCATCGCGTCGCAGAAGCGGTCGATCTCGTAGAGGTCCTCGGACTCGGTCGGCTCGATCATCAGCGTGCCGGCCACCGGGAACGACATGGTCGGCGCGTGGAAGCCGTAGTCGATCAGGCGCTTGGCGATGTCGTCCACCGTCACGCCGGTGTCCTTGGTGAGCGGGCGCAGGTCGATGATGCACTCGTGCGCCACCAGGCCGCCGGGGCCGGTGTAGAGCACCGGGAAGTGCGGGGCCAGCCGCTTGGCGATGTAGTTGGCGTTCAGCACCGCGACCTGGGTGGCGCGCTTGAGGCCCTCGCCGCCCATCAGCCGGACGTACGACCAGGAGATCGGCAGGATGCCCGCCGAGCCCCACGGGGCGGCCGAGATCGGGCCGACACCGGTGGCCGGACCGGCCTCCGCCTGGAGCGGGTGGTTGGGCAGGTACGGCGCGAGGTGCTCGCGCACCGCCACCGGGCCGACGCCCGGGCCGCCGCCGCCGTGCGGGATGCAGAAGGTCTTGTGCAGGTTCAGGTGCGAGACGTCCGCGCCGAACTTGCCCGGCTTGGCCAGGCCGACCAGCGCGTTCAGGTTGGCGCCGTCGACGTACACCTGGCCGCCGGCCTCGTGCACCAGGCCGCAGATCTCGGTGATCTGGGTCTCGTACACGCCGTGGGTGGACGGGTAGGTGACCATCAGCACGGCGAGGCTGTCGCGGTGCTGCTCGATCTTGGCCTTCAGGTCCTCGACGTCGACGTCGCCGTCGACCAGGGTCTTGACCACGACCACGCGCATGCCGGCCATCACCGCGGAGGCGGCGTTGGTGCCGTGCGCGGAGGACGGGATGAGGCAGACGTCGCGCTGGGTGTCGCCGTTGGCGTGGTGGTAGGCGCGCACGGCCAGCAGGCCGGCCAGCTCGCCCTGGGAACCGGCGTTCGGCTGGATGGAGACGGCGTCGTAGCCGGTCACCTCGACCAGCTGCCGCTCCAGACCGCGGATCAGGGTGAGGAAGCCCTCGGCCTGGTCGACCGGGGCGAAGGGGTGCAGCTGGCCGAACTCCGGCCAGGTCACCGACTCCATCTCGGTGGTCGCGTTGAGCTTCATGGTGCAGGAGCCCAGCGGGATCATGCCGCGGTCCAGCGCGTAGTCCCGGTCCGACAGGCGGCGCAGGTAGCGCAGCATGGCGGTCTCCGAGCGGTGGCTGTGGAAGACCGGGTGGGTGAGGTACTCGTCCTCGCGCAGCAGCGCGGCGGGCAGCGCGTCGGCGCCCTCCGCGACCTCGACGCCCTCGACGCCGAACGCGGCCCAGACGCCCGCCAGGTGCTCGCGGGTGGTGGTCTCGTCGGTGGAGACCGAGATCCGGTCCGCGCCGTCCTGGAAGACGTTGATGCCGTTGGCGCGGGCGGCGGCGGCGATCTCCGCGGCGCGGCCGGGGACGACCGCGGTGACGGTGTCGAAGAACTCGCCGTGCAGCAGCTCGACGCCGCCGGCCCGCAGGCCCTCGGCGAGTGCGGCGGCGTAGCGGTGGGTGCGGCGGGCGATGTCGGCCAGGCCGTCCGGGCCGTGGTAGACGGCGTACATCGAGGCCATCACGGCGAGCAGCACCTGGGCGGTGCAGATGTTGCTGGTGGCCTTCTCGCGGCGGATGTGCTGCTCGCGGGTCTGCAGGGCCAGCCGGTAGGCGCGGTTGCCGTCGGCGTCGACCGAGACACCGACCAGGCGGCCGGGCAGCGAGCGGGCGTACTCGGCGCGCACCGCGAGGTAGCCGGCGTGCGGGCCGCCGAAGCCCATCGGCACGCCGAAGCGCTGGGAGGTGCCGCAGGCGATGTCGGCGCCGAGCTCGGCCGGCGACTTCAGCAGGGTGAGGGCGAGCAGGTCGGCGGCGACGGCGACGATCGCGCCCAGGCCGTGGGCCTGCTCGATCAGCGGGGCGAGGTCGCGGACCACGCCGCTGGCGCCGGGGTACTGGAGCAGCACGCCGAAGACGCCGCGCTCGGCGATCTCGGCCGGGATGCCCTCGGACAGGTCGGCGACGACCACCTCGACGCCGGTCGGCACGGCGCGGGTGTTGATCACCGCGACGGTCTGCGGCAGGGTCTCGGCGTCGACCAGGAAGACACCGCCCTTGACCTTGGTGACGCGGCGGGCCAGGGCCATCGCCTCGGCGGCCGCGGTGCCCTCGTCCAGCAGGGAGGAGCCGGAGGTGGGCAGGCCGGTCAGGTCGGAGACCAGGGTCTGGAAGTTGAGCAGCGCCTCCAGGCGGCCCTGCGAGATCTCCGGCTGGTACGGCGTGTACGCGGTGTACCAGGCCGGGTTCTCCATGACGTTGCGCAGGATCACCGGCGGGGTGAAGGTGCCGTAGTAGCCCAGGCCGATCATCGACGTGAGCACGGTGTTGCGGCCGGCCAGCTCGCGCAGCTCGGCGAGGACCTGGGCCTCGCTGCGCCCGGCGGGCAGGTCGAGCGCGGTGATCGAGCGGATGGCCTCGGGGACGGCGGCGGTGGCCAGCTCGTCCAGCGAGGCGTACCCGACCTGGGCCAGCATCTTCTCCTGCGCGGCGGCGTCGGGGCCGATGTGGCGGTTCTCGAAGGGGCTGGCCTGTTCGAGCTCGGTGAGGGTCGCGGGGGTCGTGGGGCGTCCCGAGTTCGGCTGGGCGTTCATGGTGGTCGAGGCCTCCTGGTCACGGACCGGCGGGGGTGCGCACGCCCGGCGCCCCGCCGCTGCGGACAACAGCGGAGCGGCCCGGTCGGACGAACCCGACAGGCCTCCCCCTCTGTCATCGGGACCTGAGAGCTTCGCCCGCGCGGAGCGCCGTGGGACGCCCCGCCGGCTTGCACCGTCGGTGAGGGTGGGGTCCGCCGGCTCCCTCGCCCGCGATCCTGCCCTGCTTTCCAGAGTGACCTATCCCGCACGGTACGGATGCCTGAGAGATTCCGGGGAGGAGTTGCTCCTTCGGCGCCACGACCAGCGGCTTCCGCTGTCGAGGACTCTCCCGAGCGGGCTCGGCGGTCGCGCCCAGGGTACCAGCGGGAGGCACCGCGATCACGGGTGCGTCAGGTCCTTCGGCGACTTCACCGCTGTCAGCGGCCGTGCCCCGGTCGGCGCAGCCCCGGGCCCGTCCGGCCGCATCCCGCTCGCGCGCGCCCGTTTGATGGCTTTTGGTGTGAAGTGGCGCTGTCCTGCGGGCGTTTCCGCGAGCTCACCGCACTGGAGGAAAAGAGTGCAGACCGACATCGACCCCCGGGACCTCATCGGCCACAAGGCGGTGGACCGCAACGGGGACAAGATCGGCACCATCGACGAGGTGTACCTGGACGACTCCACCGGCCGCCCCGAGTGGGCCGCCGTCCGGACCGGCATCTTCGGCCGCGACGCCTTCGTCCCCCTGACCACGAGCGAGTTCTCCGGCGACGAGCTGCGGGTGCCGTACGACAAGTCCCTGGTGAAGGAGTCACCGGACTTCGGCGTGGGCCAGCACCTGTCGCCCGCCCAGGAGCTCCAGCTCTACCGCTACTACGGGCTGGACACCCCGGCGGAGGGCCGGCCATCGGCGCCGGGCGAGGGCCCGTCGGAGAAGCCGGCCGACCTCGACTTCGGCACCACCGCGGGCACCGGCCCCACCGCCGCGCCCGCGAGCCCGCCCGTCCCGAACGGGACGGGGGCCCCGAACGCGACGGCCGCCACCAACGGGACGGGAGCGGCCGGCGGCACCGACGCCTCGCGCCCGGCCAAGCAGCTCACCTTCCACCGGGCGGCCGATCTCGACAAGCCGGCCGACGCCACGCCCGAGACCCGGGTGCGGACCTTCGCCGCTCCCCCGGCCGCGCCCACCGCGCCCCACCCCGCCACCGAGCCGCAGCCGCGCCCCGCGCGGCGGCCCGAGACCGGCCCGTCCGCCTCCTCCCCCACCGGCCCGCTGGAGATCACCTGCCGCGAGGAGCGCCTGGACGTCACCACCGAGTGGCACGTGATCGGCACCGCGAAGCTGCGCAAGTACGTGACCAGCGAGCAGGTGGAGCGCCGGATCCCGGTGGTCCGCGAGCGGGTCCGGGTCGAACGGGTGCCGGTCGGCGAGGCCGAGCGGGCCGCGCTCGACGAGAAGGAGATCGCCGAGGCGGTGGAGGAGGTCACCCTGCGCGAGGAGCGTCCGGTGGTCCGCAAGTACCTGGCGCCGGTCGAACGGGTCCGGCTGGTGGTCGAGCGGTACAGCACCGAGGAGGTCGTCCGCGAGGAGCTGCGGCGCGAGCAGGTCGAGGTCCACGACAACGCCGCGGCCACGCCGGCCTTCCCGACCTCGCCGCCGCCCGCCGCGCCGGCCCCGGCCCGGCCCGCTCCGGACCGCCCGCTCGTCTGACGGCGGACTCCCGCTCCGCCGTACCGCAGGACCCCGGCCGCCCCCGGCCGGGGTCCTTCCTTTTTACCAAGGCTTAACCAATGAATATTTGACACACTGAAGTATCCCCCTGCATGGTTACTTCAGTTCATTCACTATGTACGGGAGGAAGCAACCGTGAGTGAGGCACCACAGCCCACCACCGCGGCCGAGAAGCAGAGCAGCGCCCGGGTCCTGCCGGCCCTCATCCTGGCGATGCTGTCGTTCAGCGTGGTGCAGACCGCGGTCGTCCCGATCCTGCCCTCGCTCGCCAAGGAACTGAGCGTCTCCGGCTCCAGCATCACCTGGCTGATGACGGCCAACCTGCTGTCGGCCGCCGTGCTGACCCCCCTGCTGGGCCGCTTCGGCGACCTGCGCGGCCGCAAGCCGATGCTGCTGATCTCGCTCGGCGGCCTGGTCGCGGGCTCCGCCCTCGCGGTCTCCACCCACTCCTTCACCTGGCTGGTCGTCGCCCGCGTGCTGCAGGGCGCCGGCGGTGGCGTGCTGCCGCTCGCCATCAGCATCGTCCGCGACGAACTGCCCAAGCAGAAGGTCACCGGCGGCGTCGCCGCCATCAGCGCCTCGATGGGCGTCGGCAGCGGCCTCGGCCTGGTCGCCACCGGCCTGCTGCTGGAGCACTGGAGCTACAAGTCGATCTTCTGGATGGGCCTGGTCTTCGGCCTGATCGCGGTCGCCCTGGTCGCGCTGCGGGTGCCCACCGACCCGGTCACCGACAAGGACGGCGGCGCCGACCCGCTCGGCGCGATCGCCCTCGCCGGCTGGCTCTCCGCCCTGCTGGTCGCCGTCAGCCAGGGCAACCACTGGGGCTGGACCTCCACCAAGACCCTCGGCCTGTTCGCCGTCGCCGCCGTGGTCGCCCTGATCTGGGGCGTCATCGAGGTCAAGGTCGCGCACCCGCTGGTCGACATGAAGATGATGTCGCGCCCCGCCGTCGCCTTCACCAACCTGGCCGGCCTGCTGATCGGCTTCGGCATGTACGGCTCCTTCATGGTCATCAGCAACTTCGCCCAGACCCCGGAGAAGCTCGCCCACTACGGCTTCACCGCCACCGTGCTGCACGCCGGCGTGATGCTGCTGCCCTCCGCCCTCGGCTCGATGGTCGCCGCCCCGCTCGGCGCACTGCTGATCGCCCGCCGCGGCCCGCGCCTGCCGCTGGTCCTCGGCGGCGTCCTCGGCGCCGTCTCGATGGCCTACCTGGCCCTGCGGCACAGCCACGAGGGCGACATCTACCTCTCCTCGGCGATCTTCGGCCTCGGTATCGGCCTCGCCTTCTCGGCGATGCCCGCCTACATCAACGGCGCCGTCCCGGCCGAGCAGAGCGGCATCGCCAACGGCATGAACGCCGTGCTGCGCACCGTCGGCGGCGCGATCGGCACCGCCGTCATGGCCGCCGTCCTCACCGGCGACACCATGAAGCTGCCGATCCCGGTCTCGCTTCCCACCCTGGACGCCTACCGGCACGCCTTCTGGACCGCCGCCGTGGTCTGCGCCGTGGCCGGCGCCGTCCCGTTCCTCATCCGCTCCGTCAAGCCGGTCACCAGCGTGACCACCGGCAGCCCGGCGGCGGACCTGACCTCCGGCCGGGAGCCGGTGAAGACCGACGCCTGACGAGGCGTCCGGCCCCGCGCCCAGGGACAGGGCGCGGGGACCGGACCCGGACGGTCGCCGAGGGCATCGCGACCGTCCGAGGCCCGGAACGCACGCGGCCCCACCCGGCCCCCCGCCGGGTGGGGCCGCTTCGCGCCTAAGCGTCGTCCTCCCGCTCCTCCGTCGCGCCCGGCCATCCCTCGCGCAGCGGCAGCGGCCGGGCCGGCTCCAGCGCGGGATCCTCGATCACGAAGGTCCGCACCCGCCCCGGCCCGCTCCACGGCGTCTCGAAGCGCACCGTCACCCGCCCCACCCCGCTGCCCTGCACCCACCCCGGCCCGAGCTCCGCGTGGTGGACGTCCTGCCCCGGCAGCCAGCGCCGCACCGCCACGGCCTCCTCCTCGACCGCCTCCGGCTCCTCCTCGGCCCCGGCCCCGGCGGCCTCGGTCTCCTCCCGGACGGCCTGCGCGAACAGGTCCTCCTGGGTGTAGTCGGCCAGCTGCGCCACCCCCACGCCCAACAGCCGCACCCCGCCCGTGATGTCCACCTGCGCGGCCAGCCGCCGGGCGGTCTCGACGATCACCGCCTCCTCGTCCGTCGGACCGCGCAGCGTCTCCGAGCGGGTCAGCGTGGAGAAGTCGAAACGCCGGACCTTCAGCACCACCGTGCGACCCGAGCGCCCCGCCCCGCGCAGCCGCCGCACACAGCGCAGCGCCAGCGCCTCCACCTCGCGCAGCACCCGGTCCCGGTCCGCCAGGTCCACCTCGAAGGTGTCCTCCACCGAAACCGACTTGGCGTCCTGGTCCGCCACCACCGGCCGGTCGTCCAGGCCTGTCGACATCTGGTGGACACCGGCCCCGTGCGCCCTGCCCAGCAGTTGCACCAGCTCCGGTTCCCCCGCCTCGGCGAGCTCGGCCACCGTGTTCAGCCCCGCCCGGCGCAGCACCTGCTCGGTGGCCGGGCCGATCCCCGGCAGCGCCCGCACCGGCATCGGCCCCAGCACCGCCCGCTCCTGCCCCGGCTCGATCAGCACCAGCCCGTCCGGCTTGGCCTGCTCGGAGGCGATCTTGGCCATCAGCTTCGAGCCCGCCGCCCCGACCGAGGCGGTCAGCCCGGTGCGCCGCTCGATGTCCGCCCGCAGGTCCTCCGCCAGCGCCAGCACCAGCCGCTCCCCCGTCCCGTGCTCCGCCTCGGCCAGCACCGGGCCGTACGGACCGGCCTCCAGGTCGACGAAGGCCTCGTCCAGGCTCAGCGGCTGCACCAGCGGCGACAGCTCCCGCAGCAGCGCCATCACCAGCTCGCTCACCTGCCGGTACGCCTCGAAACGGCCGGCCAGGAAGGCCGCGTTCGGGCAGAGCCGACGCGCCTGCGCCATCGGCATCGCCGAGTGCACCCCGAACCGCCGCGCCTCGTAGGAGGCGGTCGACACCACCCCGCGCCCGCCCAGTCCGCCGACGATCACCGGCTTGCCGCGCAGGCTCGGCTTGGCCGCCTGCTCCACCGACGCGAAGAAGGCGTCCATGTCGAGGTGGATGATGCTCGGCAGTGACCGCACCCGCCGATCATGCCCCACGGGTGCGACAACGCCGCCGAACCCGGCCGCCCGCTCAGCGCGCCGACTGCTCCGGCCCCACGTCCGCCAGCGCCTGCGGTATGCCCGGCTCGCGCGGGCCGAGGAACAGCGGGTCCGGCCGCAGCCAGGCGTTCAGCGCCGCCTTCCCGGCCCCCGGGATCTCCCGGAACCCGCCGTACAGCCAGGTCGCGTCCCGTACCTCCGGCACCCCCACCGCGTAGGACTCGATGCCCGCCGCCTCGCACAGCGCCAGCGCCCGCCGGACGTGGAAGTCCTGGCTGACCAGCACCGCCCGGTCCACCCCGAAGATCCGGTGCGCCCGGGTGCAGGAGTCCCAGGTGTCGAACCCCGCGTAGTCGCCGACCACCCGCACCTCCGGCACCCCGTGCTCGATCAGGTACCCGCGCATCGCGTCGGTCTCGTCGTAGCTCGTCCGGCCGTTGTCACCGGTCACCAGGATCGCCTGGACCTTCCCCGTGCCGTACAGCTCCACCGCCGCGTCGAGCCGGTGCGCAAGGTACGGCGAGGGCTTGCCGTCGAACAGCCCGGCGCCGAACACCACCGCCACCGGCGCCGGGGGCGCGCTCGCCACCGTGCCGACCCGGTCCCCCGCGGCGAGCCACAGCCAGGCGCTCGGCGCGAGCGCCAGCGAGCAGCCGAGCGTCACCAGCTGGAACAGCCGCCGCTGCACCGGCCGCCGGCGCAGCCGCAGACCGAGCCGCACCGCCCTGCGCGCCACCAGACCGGGGATCCCGTCACCGAACCGCCGCACATGCCCTCCCTCGTCCCGGCTCACCGGGCACGACGACGCCGTGGGCCCGGACGGTTCCCCGTCCGGGCCCACGGCGTCCCTCGAAGTCCTTGGGGCGTGTCCTAGACAGCCCGGTTGCGCCGCTGCGCCAGCTCGTCCGCCGGATCCTGGCCGACCACCGTCTCGCCGGTGTCGGTGCGCTCCCCGTGCAGCCGCACCAGGGTCAGCTCCAGCTCCCGCCAGACCGCTCCGACCGCGATCCCGAAGACCCCCTGGCCGCCCTTCATCAGGTCGACCACCTGCTGGGGCGTCGTGCACTCGTACACCGTCGCGCCGTCGCACATCAGCGTCAGCCCGGCCAGGTCGGCGATCTCGGCGGCCTGCAGATGGGCGACCGCCACCCGGATGTTCTGCAGCGAGACGCCGGCGTCCAGCAGCCGTTTGACGATCTTCAGCAGCAGGATGTCGCGGAAGCCGTAGAGCCGCTGGCTGCTCGCCGGGTACACCGAGCGGACGCTGGGCTCCAGCAGACCGGTGCGGGCCCAGTAGTCCAGCTGGCGGTAGGTGATCCCGGCCGCCGCGCAGGCGGTCGGGCCCCGGTAGCCGATCAGCTCGGACGTCGGCGAGAACCGCTCCAGAGCCGGCTGGCCGGGCTGTACCGCCGGGAACCGTCCCACCCGCGGCAGCTCCGCCGTCCGGGGCAGTTCGGTCACCGTTCGGGTGGTGCGCGGCAGGTGCACGGCGCACAGGCCTCCCGTGGCCACTTCATCGCCAGTGCCGGTCATGCCTACCTCCGTCCACTCGTGCTGCGGGCAACCCAGACCGCGGGCGTCGGACACCCGGGCAGCCCCTCCTGACGGTAGGCAGTCCCCCATGGCCCGTCAACGATCGCCACGCCGGGCCGAACAGACCGCGTCACCCAGGAGAGTGGTTTTTCGTGCCCCTAGTGTGGGTAGGTGGAGGCATTTTGGCAAAACAGCCGCACCGCTTACGGCACTTCGGCCTTCCGGCCGGCTTCCGCAGCGCCCCCGGGCCGCCCCGCGCCCTACTGCGGGCCGCCCCCGCCGAAGTCCTCCGGCGACACCTGGTCGAGGAACTCGCGGAACTTCTCGACCTCGTCCTCCTGCTCGTCCGGGATCGCGATGCCCGCCTCCGCGAGCACCTCCTCGCTCCCGTAGATGGGGGTTCCGGTGCGCAGCGCCAGCGCTATCGCGTCGGACGGCCGGGCGCTCACCTCCACCCCGCCGGCGAAGACCAGCTCGGCGTAGAAGACGCCCTCGCGCAGATCGGTGATCCGGACCTCGGTGAGCTGCTGGCCGAGCGCCTCCAGGACGTCCTTGAACAGGTCGTGCGTCAGCGGGCGCACCGGCGTCATGCCCTGCTGGGCGAAGGCGATCGCGGTCGCCTCGCCGGGGCCGATCCAGATCGGCAGGTAGCGATCGCCCCCGACCTCCCGGAGCAGCACGATCGGCTGGTTGGAAGGCATCTCCACCCGGACACCCACGACGTCGAGCTCATTCACACAGGCAACCCTATGGCTCCCGACCCGGATATGAAAGCGCAGCGCCGACGCCGCTGGTCAGCGGGGTGGGCACGAAGGGGCGGCCGTTACGAACGGATCCGCAGGCCGGCCTGGACCATCGCGGCGTGCAGCCGGACGGACAGCGTCGCGAGCTCCCGGGCGGTGGCCTCGGCGTGCGCCCGGGTCTGCGGGTTGCGGTGCCGTCGCAGCGGCGCCACCACCTGTTCGACCAGGGTGACCTCCCGGTCCGCGGCCGCCTTCATGGCCCGCAGGTGGCGCGGCTCGAGCCCGAACCGGCCGAGTTCGGCGACCAGCCGGGCGACCTGCAGCGCCTCGCCGTCGTAGCCGCCGTCCGGCCCGGGGGCGACCAGTCCGTAGGACTCCCACTCGGCCAGCTCGGTCTCGCCGGCCTCGGCGGCCGCCAGCAGCTCGGCCCGGCCCAGCCGGACCCCGGCGGAGGCCTCGGCCGAGGCGGTCAGCTCCCGGTCCGCCTCCTCCAGCGGCCCGGGCCGGGTGTCCGCGGCCCCGGGCAGCGCCGGCGGGCTCTCACCGCGCTCGATCGCGTCGAGGTGCTCGCGGATCACCCGCAGCGGCAGGTAGTGGTCGCGCTGCATCCGCAGCACGTAGGCCAGCCGCTCGACGTCGGCCGGGCTGAACTTGCGGTACCCCGAGGGCGTGCGCTGCGGCTCGACCAGCCCCTCCGCCTCCAGGAAGCGGATCTTGGAGATGGTGACCTCGGGGAAGTCGTCGCGCAGGAAGGCCAGCACGGCGCCGATGCTCAACAGCTCGTCACCGCCGCGCCGCCGCCCGGCGGGCCGGTCCGGCCGGAGCGGCTGCCTGGGGGCCGCGACCACCCCCCGCGCGCCCTGGTCCGGCCGGGGGCCGGACGACGCGGGGGTGGTCGCCCCGAGAGGAGAGGAAGTGCTGTTCGGACTCACTCGGGCTCCTGCCGACGTTGGTTTCAGTACCCCCGGTTGTGGCTGGCGAAGAAGACCAGCCGGTACTTCCCGATCTGCACCTCGTCGCCGTTGTTCAGGGCGACCTCGTCGATCCGCTCCCGGTTGACGTAGGTGCCGTTGAGGCTGCCGACGTCGGCGACGGTGAACCCGCCGCCCGGCGTCCGGCGGAACTCCACGTGCTTGCGGGAGACCGTGACGTCGTCCAGGAAGATGTCGCCCTGCGGGTGACGGCCGGCCGTCGTCTTGTCGGAGTCCAGCAGGAACCGGCTGCCCGAGTTCGGGCCGCGCTGGACGATCAGCAGGGCCGAGCCCGGGGGCAGGGCGTCGATCGCGGCCAGCACCTCGGCCGAGAGCGCCGGCGTGCCGGTCCCCGTCGTGGTGTTGGGGTCGTAGGACTCCAGACCGGAGATCGAGATGGTCGAGGTGGTCTCGGCCGCCCCCTCGGGCAGCAGCCCGCCGCGCAGCGCCGTGCCGCAGTTGGAGCAGAACCGGGCCGAGGCCGGGTTCTGGTTGCCGCACCTGGGGCACGGAGTGGGGCCAGCCATGTTCACAGCCTCCTGGCGCGGCACACCCGACGGGTTGTGCCCGGCGTACGGGTCCGGGGCAAACCCTCCACCAGAGGTTGAGGGTCCTGTCGGGAAACCTATGCGCGGGGCGCCGGAGGGGTCAACCGACGCGCCGTAGCCCGCCTGATTCCCCGCGTACTGGGCACCGTCCCGGAACAGCGGACGCTCGGCGTACTCCGCGCCCTCGGGGGCGGAGCGCATGCCCGGCACGGCGGGCTCGTCGTCCCGGCGGTGCAGCGCGGTGGGCGCCTCCGCCGCGGCCGCGTTGCGGCCCTTGTTACGACCGAACAACTTCGAGAAGAAACTCACGGGCGAATCCCCTTGCGTGTGACAGACCCGCCCGTGGGGCAGGGTGAGAACCTCGGACAGGATGCGGGCCCGGTCGTGGATCGGGCCGGCTGGAGCGGCGCTCCGAACGTGACGGTCACTTCGGAGCCGGTTTGGCGTACTGCGGCGTCTTCGGATCGACGATGGCGTCGACGACCACCTTCTGCTGCGGGGAGATCGTCGCGCGAGCCTGGTGGCTCTCCAGGGTACGGACCACGCCTCCCGGAATGTTCAACGCGGGCGTGAGGTCCTGCGGGTTCCCCACGACGGTGAAGCGGTAGGGCGCCGAGACCTTCTTGCCGTCGATCTGCACACCGCCGCCGGACACGTCCGTGAAGTAGGTGTTGACCACCACGCGCACATCGTTGATCTGAATCGCCTCCGCCCCCGCCGCTCGGAGTTCCTGCAGGGTGTCCAGCAGCATATCTGCCTTCACCTGCCCTTGGGGATCATCGACCGTCAGTACGATGCCCGGACCGGTGGCCCGGACGGTCCCGGCGAGGACGCCGAGTTCCGTCGCCTTCTTCCTGGTCTGCTCCTGGGCCTCCTTGGCCTGGTTGGAGCTGTTCTCCAACTTGGCCAGGGACTGCTCCAGCTCCGCCTTCTCCTGCTGGAGACGCTGCTGCCGGCTGTCCAGTTCGTCGAGGATGCGGACCAGGTCCTCCTGGCGCGCGCCGCGCAGCTGGCTGTGGTGGTCGTTGGTCGAGCGGACCTGGATCGCCAGGCCCAGGCCGAGCGAGAACAGCAGCAGGGCCACCACCAGCTGACCGCGCGACAGCCGCGGCGGCCACAGCGCGGCCATCAGCCGGCGCCGCCCGGCGTGCCGGTCGACGGTGTGGGCGGACACCGACATCGGAGCGTGCTCGGGCTCCTCCAGGTCGTCCTCGGGCTCCGGCTCCTCCTCGGCCTCCGGCGCCACGGCGTCCGACCCGGCGTCCAGGACGGGCGTCCGTGCCGTCACCTCCGGCGCACGCGCGGGCGCGGGCGTCACCCCGGGGGCGCGCCCGGGACCGGACGGGACGACCACGGCCACGGGCCCGACCGCGGCCACGGGCTCGGCCTCGGGCTCGACCGGCGCGCCCACCGCCTCGACCTCCGACCTTTCCCCTCGCTTCTCGTCCTGCACGACTTCTCCCGCCGATCCGTCCACTTTCTCCTCCGCCGCGCGCCCGCGGTCCTGCTCAGGCACGGAAGACATGGCGCCGGATCGCCGCGGCGTTGGAGAAGATGCGGATGCCCAGCACGACGACCACGCCCGTGGACAGCTGCGAGCCGACGCCCAGCTGGTCTCCGAGGAAGACGATCAGCGCCGCCACCACCACGTTCGAGAGGAACGAGACGAAGAACACCTTGTCGTCGAAGATCCCGTCCAGCATCGCGCGGACGCCGCCGAACACCGCGTCCAGCGCCGCCACCACCGCGATCGGCAGGTAGGGCACCACGGCGTCGGGCACCTCGGGCTGGACGAAGAGTCCGACGACGACCCCGATCACGAGACCCAGTACGGCAATCACGGTGTAGCGGCTCCTGTCGCTGCGGCGGGCGACCCGGTGGTCGCGGTGGGCGGGTGGGAGGTGGTGGTCCTGGTGGGCGGGGCACTCGGCGAGCGCTTGCCGCTCGCCTTCGGCGACGGCGAGGCCTCGGCGGACGGGCTTCCCGTCGACGGCGCGCCGGCCGTGGGGCTCCCGCTCGGGGCGCCGGTCCCGCTCGCGCCCGGACTCGCGCCCGGACTCGCGGAGCCGCTCGCGCTCGCGCTCGGCGAGGCCTCGGGGGTGGCGGGCTGGACGGTCCGCAGCGTGACGCCGACGGCCGCGGGCAGCGTGAGGCTCTTCTGCGGCGAGATCGTCGACTTGATGCCGTACTTCTCCTGCAGCAGCCGCAGGTACTGACCCGCCATGGCGTTCTCGAAGGCGCTCACCATCCGCGGCCCGTCCCCGAGCGCCTGCACCGTGTACGGCGGCACCAGCGGCCGGTTGTCCACCAGTACGGCCTCACCGGCCGCGCGGATCGCCGAGAGCGCGGTGAGCCGCTGGCCGTTGATCGAGACGGCCTCCGCGCCCGAGGCCCAGAGTCCGTTCACCACCAGCTGCAGATCGCGGTCGCGCAGCCGCCCGCTGTTGGAGAAGCCCTGGCCGGCGCGCGGGTCGACGTTCCCGCCCGCACCGGTGCCGGCCGCGTCCTCCACCACCAGCTTCACACCGGGCCCGGTCACCTCGCCGAGGCCCACCGCGCCGACCACCGCCGCCGCTTCGGTGTCGCCCGAGGCGAGCGCCTGCTGCTGGGTGGTCTCGACCTTCCGGCGCAGGTCCTGGACCTGCTGCTGGAGGTGGTCGGCCGAGCCGTTGGCGTCGTTGATCCGGTGGATCAGCGCATCGCGCTCCTTGGCGAGCGTCGGCTCCGCCTTGTGCGCGTTCACCGCCCCGACCGTGACGACCGCGCCGACGAGCGCCAGTCCCGCCCCCAGCGTCAGCGCCCCGCGCAGGGTCCCCGGTATCCGGTACGGGCCGTCCCCGCCCCGCGCGGCCGCCGCCTCGGCGTAACCCTCGTCCAGGCTGTGGTCCATCACGTTGGTCAGCAGGGACATCGAGGCATCCGGACGGCTGAACCGTCCACTGCTGGCACCCTGCCCCGGCGTCGCTGACATGGGGACCATCGTCCCATGTCGCGCGAGGGCCCGGCGCACGCCCCCTGACCTGCACACATGCCAAACCCGGCGGACCATGACCAACCGCCCGAAACGGACAGCGGGGCGGGACGGCCACCGCCGTCCCGCCCCGCCCCGGGCTCACCGCCCGGCGCCGTCGACCACCGCCGCCCACTCGTCGAGCAGGGCCTCGCTCGCCGCGTCGTCCGGGCCCTCGGCCCACAGGTGGGTGACCGCCTCGGCCGGGTCCGGCAGGACCAGCGTCCAGCGCCCGTCCGTCTCCACCACCCGGACGCCGTCCGTGGTGTCCAGCCGCCGGCTGCCGGCCGCCTCCACCACCGAGCGCATCACCATGCCCTTCGCCGCCCACGGCGTCGCGATGTCCCGCCGGCGGATGTGCGCCTGCGGGATCCGCGCGTCGATCTGGCTCAGCGTGAGCTGGGTGCGGGCCACCAGGCCGACCAGCCGGACGAACGCCGCCGCCCCGTCCAGCACCCCGCTGAACTCGGGCACCACGAAACCGCCGCGCCCGTCGCCGCCGAACACCGTGCCCTCGGCGGAGGCCGCCTTGGCCAGGTCGTCCGGCGTCGTGGTGGTCCAGATGACCTGGGTGCCGTGGTACGCCGCGACCTGCTCGGCGATCCGGGTCGTCGTGACCGGCAGCGCCACCTGCCCGCTCCGCCGCTCGGCCGCGACCAGGTCCAGCAGGACCAGCAGCGCCCGGTCGTCGTCGATCACCCGGCCCAGCTCGTCCACGAAGGCCACCCTCTCGCCCACCGGGTCGAAGCGCACGCCGAAGGCCGCACGCGAGGAGGCGACCAGTTCCCCGAGCCGGGCCAGCCCGGCCCGCCGCTCCTCGGCGTCCTCGGTGGGCCGCGACTCGTCGAGCCCGCTGGAGACGGTCAGCGCCTCCACCCCGAGCCGGCCGAGGATGCTCGGCAGGACGAGCCCCGCACTGCCGTGCGCGGTGTCCACGACCACCTTCAGCCCCGCCTCCCGCACGCCCGTGATGTCCACGGTCCGCAGCAGGTTGCCCGCGTAGGAGTCGAAGACGCTGGACGGGAAGGTGAGGTCGCCGATCTCGCCGGGGAACGCCCGGCGGTACTCCTGCCGCGCGTACACGCGGTCGAGCTTGCGCTGGCCCGCCTGGGACAGGTCGGCCCCCCGCTCGTCGAAGAACAGGATGTCCAGCGAGTCCGGCACCCCGGGGGTGGTCCGCAGGAAGATCCCGCCCGCGCTGCCCCGCGCCGTGTGCTGCCGGGCCACCGGCATCGGCACGTTCTCCAGGTCGCGGACGTCGATCGCGCTGGTCTGCAGGGCCGAGATCATCGCCCGCTTGAGCGCGCGCGCACCACGCGAGTGGTCACGCGCGATGGTGACGGTCGCCCCCTTCTTCAGCGTCGTCGCGTACGCCCCGGCCAGCCGGACGGCCAGCTCCGGGGTGATCTCGACGTTGAGGATGCCGGAGACGCCGCGCACCCCGAACAGGTGCTCCTGCCCCCGGGACTCCCAGATCACCGAGGTGTTGACGACCGCGCCGGCCTCGATCGTCTTGAACGGGTAGACCCGGACGTTGGCCGCGATGATCGACTCCTCGCCGACCAGGCACTCGTCCCCGATCACCGCGCCGTCCTCGATCCGCGCGGCCCGCATCACATCGGTGTTCTTGCCGACGACGCAGCCGCGCAGATTGCTCTGCGGCCCGACGTACACGTTGTCGTGCACGACCGCTCTGTGCAGGAAGGCGCCGCGCTTCACCACCACGTTGCTGCCGAGCACGGTGTGCTCGCGGATCTCCACCCCGGCCTCGACCTTGGCGTAGTCGCCGATGTACAGCGGACCGCGCAGCACCGCCTCCGGGTCCACCTCGGCGCCCTCGGCCACCCAGACGCCCGGGGAGATCTCGAACCCGTCGAGCTCGACGTCGACCTTGCCCTCCAGGACGTCCGCCTGGGCCTTGCCGTAGCTCTCGTGGGTGCCCACGTCCTCCCAGTAGCCCTCGGCCACGTAGCCGTAGACCCGCTTGCCCTCCTTGAGCAGCTGCGGGAACACGTCACTCGACCAGTCCACCGATTCGCCGGCCGCGACGTAGTCGAAGACCTCGGGCTCCATCACATAGATGCCGGTGTTCACCGTGTCCGAGAAGACCTGCCCCCAGGTCGGCTTCTCCAGGAAGCGCTCGACCCGGCCCTCGTCGTCGGTGATGGTGATCCCGAACTCCAGGGGGTTCGGCACCCTGGTGAGACAGACGGTGACCAGTGCGTTCTTACTGCGGTGAAACTCGATCAATTCCGAGAGGTCGAAGTCCGTCAACGCGTCGCCGGAGATCACCAGAAAGGAGTCGTCCTTGAGAGCGTCCTCGGCGTTCTTGACACTCCCCGCAGTGCCTAGTGGGGTCTCCTCGTTCGCATAGGTGAGATGCATGCCCAGCTCTTCGCCGTCACCGAAGTAGTTCTTCACCAGTGAGGCCAGGAACTGGACGGTCACGACGGTGTCGGAGAGACCGTGCCGCTTCAGCAGCCGAAGCACGTGCTCCATGATCGGCCTATTGGCGACCGGAAGCAGCGGCTTCGGCATGCTGGAGGTCATCGGGCGAAGTCGAGTGCCTTCGCCCCCTGCCATAACAACGGCTTTCATTACGGGTGCGTCCTCCTTCGCGGTGGTGGGCCCTGCGGGTCCATCAAACCGTTCCAGAGGTGGTCTACCCGGAAGGTATGGTCCGACGCACCGTGGCGTCGTGGGAATTCTCTCAGATCACGTCTCAGACCGTGGACACCGAGGAGCCGGCGTCGCCGCGGATGATCTGCCGCGCCTGGACCGCGTAGAGAATGGCGGCCCACCAGTAGAGCACCGTGCCCCACCAGATGAACGCCCAGCTCACGACCTCGGCCGGCTGCGCGATCCAGGTGTCCCCGGAACCGAGCAGCAGAAGCGGAAAGGCGTACATCAGATTGAATGTCGCGGCCTTCCCCAGGAAACTCACCTGCAACGGTCCGTAGCCGTGCCGGTTGAGAATCGGCAGAAGCGCCGCGATAAACACCTCACGGGCCAGCAGGATCGCCGTCAGCCACCACGGCAGGATCTCACGCCAGGTCAGACCGACCAGGGTGGAGAACACATAGAGCCGGTCCGCCAGCGGGTCGAGCAGCTGCCCCACCCGACTGATCTGACCCCACCGCCGGGCGAGTTTCCCGTCCAGGTAATCACTGATGCCACTGAGCATCAGAATCAGCAAGGCCCAACCGTCGTTGTTCGGTCCGTCGAACACCGGCCAGAGGATCAGCCAGAGGAAGAGCGGAACACCGACCAGCCGGCCCATGCTCAGCAGGTTGGGGATGGTGAGGACGCGATCGGTCTGGACCCGCGTCTCCTGGACCTCCACCCGGGGGCCTCCTGTCACGTATAGCAACTACTGCATGTTGACCTTACAACAGAGAAGCCCCCGACCGATGACCGGCGGGGGCTTCTCCAGAATATTTGTTCGGCGGCGTCCTACTCTCCCACAGGGTCCCCCCTGCAGTACCATCGGCGCTGTGAGGCTTAGCTTCCGGGTTCGGAATGTAACCGGGC
>NZ_JBHVRK010000015.1:0-210854 GCF_042885845.1 Kitasatospora sp. NPDC058032
GTCGCCGGCCGCTCGGACGAGGCGCTGGACGACCTGGTCGGCTTCTTCGTCAACACCCTGGTGCTGCGCACCGACACTTCCCCTCGCTCCGCTGGGGATGCCCCTCCGGTCGAGCCCTCCTTCGCCGAACTCCTCGGCCGGGTCCGGGAGACCCAGCTGGACGCCCACGCCCACCAGGACGTGCCGTTCGAGCGGCTGGTCGAGGAGCTCAACCCGGCCCGCTCGCTGGCCCGCCACCCGCTCTTCCAGGTGATGCTGCTGCTCCAGGGCGGCACCCCGGGGGCCGCGCCCGGCGACGCGCCGCTCGACCTGGCCGGGCTGCCGGCCGCCGTCGAGCCGGTCGGCGGGTACGCGGCCAAGTTCGACCTCTCCGTCGCGATGGGGGAGTCCTTCGACGCCGACGGCGCCCCCGCCGGTCTGGAGTGCGCGATCGACTACGCCACCGACCTGTTCGACCGCGAGACCGTCGAGGCGATCGCCGCCCGCTTCGGCCGCCTGCTGGCCGCCGTCGCGGCGCAGCCCGGTCGGCCGATCGGCCGGGCCGAGCTGCTGACCGAGCCCGAGCGCGCCGAACTCCTCGCCCCCGCGGAGCCGTTGCCCGCCGATGTGCCGCTGCTGCCGGCCGCCTTCGCCGCGCAGACGGCCCGCACCCCGGAGGCGACCGCGCTGGTCTTCGGCGCCACCCGGCTGACCTACGCCGAACTGGACGCCCGCGCCGAGCACCTCGCCGCCCGGCTGCGCGCGGCCGGCGCCGGACCGGACACGGTGGTCGCCTTGGCCCTGCCGCGCTCGGCCGCGACGGTGGTCGCCCTGCTCGCCGTCCTCAGGTCCGGGGCCGCCTCGCTCCCGCTGGACGCCGAGTACCCGGCCGACCGCACGGCGGCGATGCTCGCCGACGCCGCGCCCGCCCTGGTCGTCACCGACGAGGGCTGGCCGCTGCCGGACCTGCTCGCCGGTCTGCCCACCCTTCCGGTGCACTCCGACGAGCCCCTCGTCCCGAACCCGAACCCGAACCCGAACCCGGCACCCGTCGCCGCTCCCGACCCGGCCCACGCCGCCTATGTGATCTACACCTCCGGCTCCACCGGCCGTCCCAAGGGCGTGGTGGTGACCCACGGTTCGATCGCCGCGCTGCTGGCCCACCACCGGGCCGAGACCTTCGACGAGCCCCACCCCGGGCGCCCGCACGGCCGCCTGCGGGTCGCGCTGACCGCCTCGCTCTGCTTCGACGCCTCCTGGGACAGCCTGCTCTGGATGATCGCCGGCCATGAGCTGCACCTGATCGGCGACGAGCTGCGCCGCGACGCCGGCGCGCTCGTCCGGCACCTGCGCACCACCGGCGTCGACGCCCTCGGCATCACCCCCAGCTACGCCGAACTGCTGCTCACCGAGGGCCTGCTGGACGGCGAGGCCGCCCCGCGCCTGCTGCTCCTCGGCGGCGAGGCGGTCGGCCAGGCGCTGTGGAGCAGGCTGCGCGAGGCCGCCCCGCGCACCGCCGCCCGCAACCTCTACGGCCCGACCGAATCCACCGTCGACGCCCTCACCCAGCCCCTCACCGCCACCGACCGCCCCTCGCTCGGCCGCACCGTGCGCGGCACCCGCGCCTATGTGCTCGACGAGCACCTCGCCCCCGTGCCGCCCGGCGTCCCCGGCGAGCTGTACCTCGCCGGCGCGGGCCTGGCCCGCGGCTACCTCGGCCGCGCGGCCCTGACCGCCGAGCGCTTCGTCGCCGACCCCTTCACGCCCGGTGAGCGCATGTACCGCACCGGCGACCTGGTCCGGCGCACCCGCGACGGCGGCGTCGACTACCTCGGCCGCACCGACCACCAGGTCAAGATCCGCGGCTTCCGGATCGAACTCGGTGAGATCGAGCACGTGCTCACCCGCCACCCCGGCGTCCGGGCCGCCACCGTGACGGCCCGCGAGGACGGCGCCGCCGGCCCCCGCCTGGTCGCCTACGTGGTCCCCGGCTCCACCACGGCCCCGCCCGACCCGGCCGAGCTGCGCGCCTTCGTCGCCGAGTCGCTGCCCGGCTACATGGTCCCGACGGCGGTCGTCCGGCTCGACGCCTTCCCGCTGACCGGCAGCGGCAAGGTCGACCGGCGCGCCCTGCCCGCCCCCGACCTCACCGCCTCGCCCACCGGCCGCGCCCCGCGCACCCCGCGCGAGGAACAGCTCTGCGGCCTGTTCGCCGACGTGCTCGGCGTCACCGGCGTCACCGTCGACGACGGCTTCTTCGACCTCGGCGGCCACTCGCTGCTCGCCATGAAGCTGCTCGGCCGGATCCGCGCCGCCTTCGGCGCCGACCTCGGCATCCGGGCGCTGTTCGAGGCCCCCACCGTGGCCGGCCTCGCCCGCCGCCTGGACACCGCCGGGGGCGAGCGCTCCGACGCCCTGGACGTGCTGCTCCCGCTGCGCGCCGAGGGCAGCGGCGCCCCGCTGTTCTGTGTCCACCCCGCCGCCGGCATCAGCTGGGTCTACGCGGGCCTGCTGCGCCACCTCGACCCCGAGCGCCCGGTGTTCGGCCTCCAGGCCCGCGGCCTGCGCGGCGGCTCCCCGGCCTCGGTCACCGAGATCGCCGAGGACTACCTGCGGGAGATCCGCGCCGTCCGTCCGCAGGGCCCGTACCACCTGCTCGGCTGGTCCTTCGGCGCGGTGGTCGCCCAGGAGATGGCCGTCCAGCTCCAGGCGGACGGCCAGGAGGTCGCCCTGCTGGCCCTGCTCGACGGCCTCCCGGCCGACCACGCCGGCACCCGGCGGACCGCCCCGGCGTCCGACGACCCGGTCGAGACGCTGGCCGAACTGCTCGCCTCGCTCGGCTACGACCCGGCCGACGGGCGCGGCCGGGCCGAGCTGACCGCGCTGCTCGGCGAGGCCGCCGACGTCCTGCCCGACGTCTTCGACCTGCACCGCAAGCTGATGGCCGAGCACGTGCCGGGCCACTACCGGGGCGAGGCCGTCTTCGTCGGCGCCACCGCCGACAAGCCCGCCGACTGGCCCTACGAGGCCGCCTGGGCCCCGTACCTCACCGGCCCCGTCACCGCCCACCGGATCGACTGCGCACACGGCGCCCTGACCCAGCCCGAGCCCCTCGCACGGATCGCCGCCGTGCTGGCCGACACGCTTGGAGTGTGACCCGCGATGACCACGAGCACCACGACCGAGACCGCGGTCCAGCCGCCCGCGGCGGCCGACCGGCCGCCCCGCGGCCGCTGGGGCCTGTGGGCCCAGGGGAACTTCCGCAAGCTCTGGATCGGTGAGACCACCAGCGGTCTCGGCACCGCCGTCGGCAACGTCGCCCTCGCCCTGGTGGCGGTGGTCACCCTGGACGCCTCGCCGTTCATGGTCGGCGTGCTCACCGCCTCCGCCTGGGTGCCCTGGCTGTTCCTCGGCCTGCTGGCCGGAGCCTGGGTGGACCGCTGGCCCCGACTGAAGGTCATGCTGGTCTGCGACCTGCTGCTGCTCCTGCTGTTCGCCAGCGTGCCGGTGGCGGGCTGGTTCGACGCCCTGACGATGGCCCAGCTGATCGTGGTCGCGCTGCTGGCCGGCGCG
Source organism: Kitasatospora sp. NPDC058032 (assembly GCF_042885845.1). NCBI lineage: Bacteria > Bacillati > Actinomycetota > Actinomycetes > Kitasatosporales > Streptomycetaceae > Kitasatospora > Kitasatospora sp. NPDC058032. Next base: position 3,553 of record NZ_JBHVRK010000015.1, read on the forward strand.
GTGAAGGTGTTCTTCTCCACCGCGTACAGCGCCGTGCTGCCGTCCCTGGTCGCCAAGCCGGACCTGTTGGAGGCCAACGTCAAGCTGCGCTCCGGGGACTCCGCGGCGGAGATCGCCGGGCCCGGCCTGGCGGGCCTGCTCTCCCAGGTGTTCGGCGCGGCCAGCGGACTGCTCGCGGACGCGGTCACCTACCTGGTGTCGGCGTTCTGCCTGGGCACCATCCGGGCCGAGGAGACGCCGCCGGCCAAGTCCGAGCGGCGCGGCATCCTGCGCGAGATCGGCGAGGGCGTGCGCTTCCTGGTCCACGACCCCTACCTGCGCACCCTCGCCTCCTTCGCGGCCGTCGGCAACCTCGGCCTCAACGGCATCCAGGCGGTGCAGACGGTCTTCCTGGTCCGCAGCGTCGGGGTGTCGCCCGGCGGTGTCGGCGCCGTCTTCGCGGTGGTCTCGGTCGGCGGCCTGGCCGGGGCGGCCCTCGCCGGGCGGATCGCCCGCCGCTTCGGCACCGCCCGCGGGCTGCTGCTCTGCGAGCTGGTCGCCGCCCCGTTCATCCTGCTGCTGCCGATGGCCGGCGCGCGGCTGCCGCTCGCGGTGAGCGCGGTCGCCTGGTCGGTCGCGGTCTGCGGGGTGATCGCCGGCAACGTCATCGCCGGCAGCTTCTACCAGGCCTACTGCCCGCCCGCGATGATCGGCCGGATCCGGGCCAGCGCCTCCACCGTCAACTTCAGCGCCATCCCGGTCGGCGCCCTGCTCGGCGGCTGGCTGGGCGAGGTGCTCGGCGCCCGGACCACCATCTGGATCATGGCGAGCGTGCTGCTCTCCGCCGGCGCCGTGCTGCTGAGCAGCCCGCTGCGCGCCATGCGGGACTTCCCGGAGCGCCCGGCCCACGCCTGAGCGCCGCCGCCTCCCGAGCCCCGCCGCTCCACCCACCCTCTCACCCTCCCGGAGCCCGCCATGACCCGCACCGCCCGCCCCCGCCGCTACCTGATGTGCCGTCCGACCCACTTCGAGGTCAGCTACGCGATCAACCCGTGGATGGACCCGGCCAAGCCGGTCGACACCGACCTCGCGGTGGCCCAGTGGGAGCGCCTGTACGAGCTGTACGTCGACCTCGGCCACCGCGTCGACCTGATCGACCCGCTGCCCGGCCTGCCCGACATGGTCTACGCGGCGAACGGCGCCACCGTCGTCGACGGCCGGGTGCTCGGCGCCCGGTTCCGCAACGCCGAGCGGGCCGCCGAGGGCCCGGCGTACCTGGAGTGGTTCCGGGCGCACGGCTTCACCACGCTCGACCCGGTGCACGTCAACGAGGGCGAGGGCGACCTGCTGCTGACCGACCGCTACCTGCTGGCCGGGCGGGGCTTTCGCAGCGTCTCCGCCGGGCACGCCGAGGCGCAGGAGTTCCTCGGCCGCCCGGTGATCGGGCTGGACCTGGTGGACCCGCGCTTCTACCACCTCGACACCGCGCTCAGTGTGCTCGACGGCGATCAGATCATGTACTACCCGGGCGCGTTCTCGGCCGGCAGCCGGGCGGTGCTGCGCCGGCTCTTCCCGGACGCGGTGCTGGTGGGGGAGGAGGACGCGGAGGCGTTCGGGCTCAACGTGGCCAGCGACGGGCTGAACGTGGTGATCCCGGAGCCGGCCACCGGGGTCGCGGCCCGGCTGCGCGAGCGCGGCTTCCGGCCGATCGGGATGGACCTGTCCGAGCTGTTCAAGGGCGGCGGCAGCGTGAAGTGCTGCACGCTGGAGATCCGGGAGGCCGTCTGACCTGGGACGACGGCGATCAACACGCCGATCAACGCGGCCGATCGACGCACGCTGCTCGTGCGTCGATCGGCCGTTGAACGCCCCTTGCCATGCTGATCACGTCAGCCGGGGAGAGCCCGGCGCAGCCCCTTCCCGACAGGGAAGACCACTTGAGGAGCAGTCATGGCGAAGCGTTCGACGATCGGTAGCGCCCGGATCAGCCTGGCCGTCGCGGGTCTCGGCCTCGGCGCCCTGCTCGCCCTCGGCGGCGCGGCCGGCACCGCGATGGCGGACGGCGCGACCGGCACGGGCAGCGGCACCACCGCCCCCACCGCGACGCCGACCCCCACCCCGACCCCGACCGACGGCAGCGGTCACTCGGACTGGAACAGCACCGGGTCCTGAGCTCCGGCAGTCCGAACAACCGCGCGCAGAACCGTTTCTGCCCGTACCCGAGCCACCAGCGCTCACCGAGTTACCAGCACTCACCGAGCCACCCCCGCTCACGGATCGACCAGCGCGAACGCCGGCTCCGCGAGCAGCCCCGCCACCTCGGCGGCCTCCGGAAGCCCCAGCCGCTGGAAGATCGCGTGGGCCTCCCGCAGCCGCGCCCCCGCCTCGGCCCCGCGTCCGAGGTCCGCCAGCGCACAGCCGAGCACCACCAGCGCCTGCGCCTGGTCCCGCTCCGCCCCCAGCTCCACGCAGAGCGCCAACGCCTGCTCCGCGTGGTCCAGCGCCTCGTCCGCCCGGCCCAGCTCGCGCAGACTGTCCGCCAGCCGGTAGCGCGCGTGCGCGGCCCGGTCCCGCAGACCGGCCGCCACCGACACCGCCAGGCACTCGCCGAACCAGGTCACCGCCTCCTCGTGCCGGCCCAGTGCGTGCAGCGCCAGCCCCAGCACGTACAGCGTGTACGCCCGGCCCGGGTCGTCCTGCCGGGTCCGCAGCTCGGCCAGCACCTCGTGGCAGATCGTCACCGCCTCTTCCGCCCGGCCGCTGCGCACCCGCGCCAGCGCCGCGTTCACCGTCGTCACCAGTGCGCCGGAGCGGTGCCCCAGCCGGTTGGCCAGCAGCAGCGCCTCGTCGTAGTGGTCCACCGCCTCGTCGTAGCGGCTGAGGAACTGGCAGATCAGACCCAGGTCGTTGAGCGCCTGCCGCAGCACCACCGAGTCCTCGGCGGCCCGCGCCGCCTCCACCGCCCGCCGGGACGCCTCCTCGGCCGCCTCCAGTCGGGTCGCGGCCAGGGCGACGTTGCCGCGCAGGAAGTGCGCCCGCCCCTCCGCCCGGACGTCGCCGTCCCGGGCTGCCGCCTCGGCCAGCGCGTCGGCCGTCGCGGCGAGCTGACGGCTCGGCGGGGTGAGGACGAACGGGGTGAGCGCGATCAGCAGGTCGATCGCCGCCCGCAGCGCCGGCCCCCGCCCGGCGGCGGTGTCGGCGGCCACCTGCGCGGCCAGCGCCACCGCGCCCGCCCGCTCGACCGTCGCCCACTCGCGGGCGGCGTCCCGGCCGGGCAGCGGGACGCCGGGGGAGTGCGCCGGGCCGAGCGCGCCCGCCGCCGGGTCGCCCGGCACGGCGTGCTGGAACGCGGTGCAGGCGGTGGCCAGCAGGTGGTCCAGCAGCCGGTCCCGGGCCGCCACCGCCTCCCCGCCGTCCGCTGCCCCGCCGTCGGCTGCCCCGTTCGCTCCGCCGGCCCCGTTCGGTCCGTCCGCCCCGCCCGGTCCCTGCGCCGGTCGTCGGCGCGCGAACGCCCGCAGCAGGTCGTGGTACCGGTAGCGACCGGGGAACGGCGACTCCAGCATCGCGACGTCCACCAGCGCCTCCAGCAGGTCCTCGGCGTCGTACTCGTCGAGGTCCAGCAGCGCCGCCGCCGCCGGCAGCCCGATGTCCGGCCCGTCCACCGAGGCCACCAGCCGGAACGCCCTGGCCTGGTCCTCCGCCAGCTGGCGGTAGCTCAGTTCGAAGGCCGCCGCCACCGCGAGATCGCCGATCCGCAGCTCGTCGATCCGCCGCCGCTCCACCTGCAGCCGTCGGCTGAGCGTCTCCACCGTCCAGCCCGGCCGCGCCGCCAGCCGGGCGGCCACGATCCGCACCGCCAGCGGCAGGTGCCCGCAGGCCACCACCAGCTCCCGGGCGGCGTCCGGCTCGGCGGCCAGCCGCTGCGCGCCGATCGTGCGGCCGAGCAGGTCCAGCGCCTCCTGCGGCTGGAACACGTCCAGGTCGACCTGCACGGTCGCCGGCAGTCCGGCCGGTCTGGTCCGGCCGGTGGTGAGCACCGCGCAGCCCACCGCCCCCGGCAGCAGCGGCCGGATCTGCGCCGCGTCCTTGGCGTTGTCGAGCACCAGCAGCAGGCGCCGGCCGTCCACCACCGAGCGGAACAGCCCCGAGCGTGCCTCCAGTCCGTCCGGCACCGCGTCCGCCGCGACCCCGAGCGCCACCAGGAAGCCGCTGAGCACCGCCTCCGGATCGGCCGGCACCGGGTCCGAGCCGCGCAGGTCCACGTACAGCTGGCCGTCCGGGTAGGTCTCCCGGACGCGGTGCGCGACGTGCAGCGCCAGCGCCGTCTTGCCGACCCCGCCCATCCCGACCACGGTCGCCACCACCAGCGCCTGCGACGGTTCCGCCGCCCCGCCCGCGCCGTCGCCCGCGCCGTCCTGCGGGGGAGCGGCCAGCGCCTCGCACAGCACCCGCACCGGCGCCGTGCGCCCGGTGAAGTCGGCGGCGTCCGGCGGCAGCTGGGCCGGTCTCGGCGGCGCGCCCGACGGACGGCCGGCCCGGCCGGGCGCCGGGGCCGCGTCGGCGCCGCTGCCCGGGTCCGCCGCACCGCCCTCCGCGTCCGCCGCCTCCGCGCGGTCACCGGTCACACCCTCCGCCGCCGGGGCCGGGACCGGCGGCGCCACGGCCGCCGCGCCGGCGCCCGGAGCCTGCGGCGCCGCCAGCGCCGGATCCCCCTCCAGGATCCTCCGGTGCAACTGCTCCAGCTCCGCCCCCGGCGCCACCCCCAGCTCCGCCAGGAACAACTGCCGCACGCCCCGGAACACCGCCAGCGCGTCCGCCTGCCGCCCGGCCTGGTAGAGCGCCCGCATCAGCAGCCCGTACGCCCGCTCGTGCAGCGGGTGCTCGGTGGTGAGCGCGGTCAGCTCCGGAATGCACCGCGAGTAGCGGCCCAGCGCCAGGTCCAGGCCGATCCGCTCCTCCAGCAGGGTCAGCCGCAACTCCTCCAGCCGCTGCCGGTGCCGCTCCGCGAACGGCCCGGGGATCCCGGCCAGCGGCTCGCCCTGCCACAGCTCCAGCGCCTGGTTGAGCAGGTCGCGGGCGCGCAGCGGCTCGGCCCGGGCGGTCCGCTCCGCCTCGGCGGCCAGCGCCTCCGCCTGCGCCGCGTCCACCGCCAGCTTGGGCAGCACCAGCCGGTAGCCGTCGCCCATCGAGACCAGGACGCTGCCCGCCGCCTTCTCGCCCGGCTCCCCGGACCCACCCGTTCCGCTGCTCCCGGCGGGCTCCACGGCGTCCAGCACCTTGCGCCAGCGCCACGCGTACGTCCGCACCGTGGTCATCGCCGCGCCCGGCGGCTCCTCGCCCCACAGCGCCGCGATCAGATCCGTGGCGCTCGCCGAATGACCCGGTCGCAGGAGCAGTACCGCCAGCATCGCCTGCTGCTGCGGGCTGCCCACTTTGAGCGCCGTCGCGCCGCGGTGAGCCCGCATCAGACCCAGTACGGAAAAACGGAGATCGCCCATCCTGCCCCCTGCCACCCAGGACAGTGCCCGCCCCGCTCGTGCACATGTCAGCTATGTCTGTGACGTTATTAACCACCGGCTCGCGCGCGGTGTCGAGGCTCCGTTGAGCCTGTGGTGACCGCACGTTGAACCCGACCGGCCAGAATCACCGTGCCGGGGCCCGCCGGAGACGGTCCGGTCCGCCCCTCCTTCACCTCCGCGACCGGGTACCCCTGGTAACCGGCCGTGATTGCCCCCGCCCTCGGCCGTCGGCGGCGTCGGGCGCCATGACGATACCTTCGGAGGCGGACGTCCGTGAACACCGCTCTGCTGTACAACTTGCTCGACGTCGACCCGGCCGACGGGCCGGCCGAACTGCTCCACCGCGCCCGCGGCAGCCGCCACCTGCCCCACCTCGTGCTCTCCGCACTGGCCCGCGACGACGTCCGGATGGGCGAGCCCGCCCGTGCCGAGCTGCGCCGCGCCCGCACCCGCGCCGACCACTACGCCCGCCTCGCCCACGACCTCGCCCGCTCCACGGGCGTGCGCGCGATCCACGGCATCCCGCTGGCCGGCTACTACCCGGCCGACCTGCTCCGGCCCCAGGCCTCCCTGGACCTGGTCGCCCCGGGCGAGGCCGCCCTCTGGCAGGCCGTCGTACGGCTGGTCACCGACCACCCCGTGGAGACCATCGACGTCACCCTGCTCGGCGACCGCCCGCACCACACCGCCGTCACCGTCCGCTGGCCCGCCGAGGACCCGCTGCTCGACCCCTGGTACCGCGTCCACCTCACCACGGCCGCCCTCCCCGGCGACCAGGCCACCGTGCCGGTCCGCCCCTACCTCGTCGCGGACGACCACGTCGAGTGCCTGATCGCCCTCGCCGAGGCCCGGCTGCACACGCCCGCCGGGGCCGAACCCGACCCGCTGACCCTCCTCGACCTCTCCTGTCTCACCCACCAGTCCTTCGAACCCGCCGAGACCGCCGCCGTCCTGGCCGCCTACCGGCTGGCCCCCGAGGCCGCCGCGCTGCTCGACCTCGCCGCCCCGCGCCTCCCGCTCGGCACCCTCGCCGCCGTCCGCGCCGCCCTCACCCCCGAACTCGCCCCCGAGCACCGCCGCCGCGGCGACGCCACCACCACCCCCCGGCTGACCGCCCGCCACGGCACCCTGCTGCGCCGCACCGTCATCCGCCACACCTGGGACGAGGCCCGCCTCCTCCCCGCCCCCGACCGCGCCACCCTGCTGCTGACCCCCGTCGCCGACTACCTCCTCGGCCCGGCCGGCCGCACCACCGCGCTGGCGGCCCTCCAGCAGTGGGACGAGGAGCAGTGACGTCCCGTCAGTCCACGATCTCCTCCGCCTCGCTCAGGTCCTCCACCCGCACCGGCCGTTGCCCCTCGAACCACACCCCCACCCCGAAGGGCTCACAGCACGGCAGATCCCCTTCCGCGAACCGCAGCATCCACCCGTCGACATAGACGTCCACCTCAGGCCCGTCCAACGCCGCCGCCTCCTCGGTCACCCCCCACGCGGCACAGACGAACCGCCGTGCCTCCGCCACCACCGCGTCCAGGTGCTCCAACACCTCCCCGAGCCCATCGAGATCCACCGCCCCGACGTCCTCACCCGCCTCCACCATCACCTGCACGCCCACCCCCCACCGCTCCGGCTCCGCCAGCCCCCACACCACGAGCCCACCCGGCCCGTCACACACGTGCACCAGTGGTCCCACGCCCTGCATCGTCATCCCGCCAAGCTACAACCGGGGTACGACTACGACGGCGTGGGGTCGGCGGGGCGCTCCCGCCGGGCGCCGGACACCACGCCGGTGAAGTGGAGACCGAGACCCACCATTCCGCCGAGCGACCCGGCCAGGTTCGTGCTGCTCCCCAGGTACCGCAACACCCGCGACGACCCCGCCGGCCGTCCCCCGTCCCCACCGGCGGGGCCGGTGCCTTCCGGCTCGGCCACGGGGCCCTCCTCGGCGCGCTCCATGGATCGTTACGGTAGGGCAGTGCGGTGGTGCGCCACAGCCGCTTGCTGCGACGGGTCCCGCACCGGATCTTCTTCGACGAGAGGCGGGCGGCATGACGGACCACCGGGCGGAACTCGGGGTGATCGGCGGGTCGGGGCTGTACGCGCTGCTCGACGACGTGACCGAGGTGGCCGTCGAGACGCCGTACGGGCCGCCGAGCGACTCGCTGTTCCTCGGCGAGGTGGGCGGCCGACGGGTGGCGTTCCTGCCGCGGCACGGGCGGGCGCACACCATCCCGCCGCACCGGATCGACTACCGCGCCAACCTCTGGGCGCTGCACGCGCTCGGGGTGCGGCAGGTGCTGGGGCCGTGCGCGGTGGGCGGGCTGCGGCCGGAGTACGGGCCGGGGACGCTGCTGGTGCCGGACCAGTTCGTCGACCGCACCGCCGCCCGGGCGCAGACCTTCTACGACGGCGTGCCGCTGCCGGACGGCTCGGTGCCGGGTGTGGTGCACGCGCCGATGGCGGACCCGTACTGCCCGGCGGGGCGCGCCGCGGTGCTGGCTGCGGCGCGCGGGGCCGACTGGGAGCCGGTGGACGGCGGCACGCTGGTGGTGATCGAGGGCCCGCGCTTCTCCACCCGCGCCGAGTCGCGCTGGTTCACGGCCAACGGCTGGTCGACGGTCGGCATGACCGGCCACCCGGAGGCCGTGCTGGCCCGTGAACTCGCGCTCTGCTACACCTCGTTGAACCTGGTCACCGATCTGGACGCGGGCGTGGAGACCGGCGCGGGCGTCACCCACGCGGAGGTCCTGGAGGTGTTCGGCCGCAACGTCGACCGGCTGCGCGGCGTGCTGTTCAAGGCGCTGGAGGCCCTGCCGGCCGTGCGCGACTGCCCGTGCCGGAACGCCCTCGACGGCTTCACCCCGGGCCTGCCCGGTCTACCCGGCCTGGACGGCCTGCCGGGGGAGTAGCCCGCCCCGCTGCTCAGCCCCTCAGCCGTCGAGCAGCGCGCGCAGCCACCGCTCCTCGCGCTGCTCGATGTACCCGGTGTTCGCCAGCCAGGTGTCTCCGTGCCCTTCCTGCCACAGCCGCGTCCACGGCTGGACGCCGAGGCCGGCCTGCTCGCGCAGGAAGTCGTGCATGGCCCGGGTGCGCCGCCCCAGCAGCGGGACCAGCAGCCGCCGTTCGTCCTCGTCGAGGCCGTAGGCGTCGACGAAGGCGCGCAGCCGGCCGGCGGCGTCGGCGCGCCGGAAGGCGGGGTCCGCGGCCAGTGGCAGGAATCCGTGTGCGGCGTAGGCGAGGTCCCAGAGCCGGGAGCCGGGCGCGGCCGTGTCCCAGTCGATGATCGTCCAGCGGTCGGGCCCCTCGTCGACCACCAGGTTCCACGGCGCGAGGTCCTGATGGGCGATGATCTCGCCGGCCGCGGCGGAGTCGTCCCGCATCAGCACCTGCCACCGGGCGTCGGCCGGTGGCGTGAAGCCGGCCACGGCGTCGTGGAACTCCCTGATCAGCCGGGCCACCCGGGTCAGCCGTGCCACCGGGTCCAGCAGGGCGAAGCGGTCCGGCCAGACCACCCGGCCCGGCATGAACTCCAGGACCTCCCGGCCCTGTTCGTCGATGCCCAGCGGTCGCGGCGCGGCCCGGAAGCCGGTGTCGTGCAGGTGCGTCAGCAGCGCGTGCACGGCGGGCGTCCACGGGCCGACGGGGCGCCGCACGGTGTTCCCGATCCGGACGACGGCCGCGGTCGCGTTCCCGCCGGTCAGCCGTTCCTCGTCGTGACCCTTTCCTTCGTTCACGCGCGGACGGTACCGCTTCCAACCGGACGGGCGCACCCGTATCTCGCCGAGCCGGAACGGACGAGAACGAACCCGGCCGGACTTGACCAGCCGATGTGAAGGAACGCTGTATCCCGCGCAAGGATTCTGTCAGCATTTCCTCATGGAAATCCGCCGCGTCACCCGCGCCGAGGACGTCCAGGCCGCCGGGCACCTCTTCGACTCGCCACCGCTCCCCGAGGCCACCGCGCGGTTCCTGGCGGACGACCGCCACCACCTGCTCGTCGCCTACGTCGACGACGCGCCGGCCGCGCTGGTCACCGGGGTGGAGACCACCCGCCCGGACCGGGGCACCGAGATGCTCCTGCACGAGCTGGGCGTGGACGCGCGGTTCATCGGGCGCGGCATCGGCCCGGCGCTGACCACGGCCCTCGCGGACCTGGCGCGCGACCTGGGCTGCCACGGCATGCGGGTGGTCGCGGACGCCGACAACCCGGCGGCCCGCTCGGTGTACCGCTGCGCCGGGGGCATCGCGCAGTCGGGGTCGCGGGAGGTGCTCGTCTGGTCCTTCGACGACACCGGGACCGCCCCTTTCTGAGCCGCTTTCCGAGCTCCTTCCGATCCCCCGTCCGCTGCCGCCGGGAAACCCGGTGGCGGCCCCGCCCGCCGCGGACGACGATGTCCGGCATGAGCGACCAACCCGCGCGATGGACCGAGGCGACCGTCTACCCCGACATGTGGATGGACCCGGACGACGACCCGCGTTCCCTCGAAGGCCCCGCCCCGGACGGCGAACTGGCCGTCCTGCTCGACTACATCAAGAACTACCGCCTCACCCTGCGTCTGAAGTGCCAGGGCCTGGACGCCGAACAGCTGGCGCGCCGCTCGGTGCCGCCGTCGACGATGTCGCTGCTCGGCCTGGTCCGCCATCTCGCCGAGGTGGAGCGCGACTGGCACAACTGGATCACCGACGGCGAGCCGCTGCCCAAGCTGTACGGCCCGCGCGACGCCGACTTCGACGGCGCCGTCGCCGAGCAGGCCGTGGCGGACGCCGCGTTCGCGGACCTGGAGCGCGAGCAGGCCGCCCTGGACGCCACCCTGGCCAGGCACTCCGCCGACCTCGGCGCGCGCCTGGGCCGGGAGCAGATCGCGGTCCGCGAGTTGATGGTGCACATCGTCGACGAGTACGCCCGCCACTGCGGTCACGCCGACCTGCTGCGCGAGTGCGTCGACGGCCGCGTCGGCCAGTAGCAGCGGGACGGGCCGGGACAACCGGAGGGGGCGGACGCCGCGACGTGCGGCGCCCGCCTCCTGCTCGAGCGCGGGCCGGGTCAGATGATCCAGACCCCGGTCACCCAGACGTTGCCCAGCGGGATGTTGGCGCCGGCCCCGAAGCCCAGGTAGGTGGTGGAGCCGTTGGCGTTCTCGATCCTGACCTGCCCGTTGTTCACGCCGGACGTGACCTTGGTGACGCCCTGGATGTTGGCGTACCCGTAGCCCGGGGTGCCGGCGTAGCAGTAGGACTTGTTGCCGTTGCTGTAGTAGATCGTGATCCCCCTGGTGGGACACGACACCTGGTCGATGGCACTGGCCGGCACCGCCGTCGCGAGCCCTCCGGCCAGGACGCCGGCGGTCAGGGCCGCCGCGGCGAGCTTCCTGCGAGTGTCCATGATCATTCTCCCCTTGTGAGCCTGCACCGATGGCACTTCGCGCACTCGCCCCGCCGTCGTGGCGGCCGAGCCGTGATCGAAGTCGTGGCTCAACGATCGACTGCCGGAAGCGCGTCGACCAGGCTTTTGCATGAGCATGCAAAGGCTCCCAGTGAAGCTCCCGTGAAGCTCCGAAGCGGGGTGGCAGCGCGCGCCAGGCGCACCCTTTCTCCGTGGTCCGCGACACGACCCCTCCCCGAACCCGGCGGAGCCACCCCGTAGCGCTGCGTGCGGGGCGTGTGACAGGGCGCACGCGCCGGGTGCCCCCCGCCCCCGGGGGTCGGTTCAGCCCCGGCCGCGGACCAGCAGCGTGCCGAGCGCACCGGCCTGCGGGTTCGCCACCACCCGGGCCTCGACATCGTCGAAGCCGTGCCGCTTCAACAGGTCGGCCCACTGCGCGGCCGTGTGCTGCCACCGCAGCACGGTGAGCTCCTCCTCGCGGCCCTCCAACCACCGCCCGCCCATCGGCTGCGCCCCGTACGCACCGACGGCCGGTTCGCGATGGGAGAAGGCGAAGACACCGCCAGGGGCCAGGCGCCGCCGCACGCGGGGGAACAGCTCCTCGGGATCGGTGAACCAGACCGCGCCCCACGTCGAGTAGACGGCGTCGAACGTGCGCACCTCCTGGTCGAGGAACGCGCAGGCCTCCGCGGCCACGAACCGCAGGTTTGCCAGGTCCGCCCAGAAGCCGCGGGCCCGGGCCACCTGAACAGGGGAGAAGTCCACCGCGACCACCTCCACCCCGCCCCGGGCGAGGAACGCGGCGTTCTCCCCCTCGGCCGGGCCGAGATCCAGCGCCCTTGTCGGTGCGCCCAGGACCTCGGCACCCCTGGCGTGGTCCGCCTCCCACAGCGGCCGGTCCACCGCGAACCCGTGGTCCGCGATGACCTGCGCGGGGTCGCCCGCGGTGATCCGTCTTGGTTCCGCTCACGCCGCCGGGGCCGCGTCCGAACGCATCGGACGCGGCCCCGGCGGAGCTTCGGTGACGGACCGTCAGCGCACCGGCTGCGGCGCCGGCCGTGCCACGCGGGCCGCCGGGGCCTTCGCCGTGCCGGCCGAGGCCGCCGCGCCCAGCGCCGTGCCGCGGGTCTCCTCGGCCCAGAGCACCGAGACCAGCAGGCCCGCCGCGGTGACGGCGGCGGCGATCAGCATGGTCGGCCCGGTGCCGATCCCGGACAGCGACAGCGGCAGCAGGAAGGTGCCGACGGCCGCGCCGATCCGGCTGACCGAGGTGGCCACGCCGACGGCGGTCGCCCGGATCTCGGTCGGGAACAGCTCGTTGGGGTAGGTCCAGTCGAGCACGTTCGGCCCGCCGCACAGGAAGGCGTAGGCGCAGAGCGCGACGACCACGACGGCGGCCGGGGCGTCCGGCCAGATGCCCAGGACGGCCAGCGGCACGATCATCAGCGCGAACGAGCGGATGATCACGGGGCGGCGGCCCCAGGTGTCGATCAGCCGCAGCGCGGGGTAGCAGCCGAGCAGGAAGACCAGGCTGATCAGGCCGGTGCCGAGGGTCTCGACCATGGTCCCGCCCGGCATGCCGAAGGCCTCCAGCAGCTGCGGGCCGAAGGTGAGCATCGCGAACAGCGGGGCGACCTGGCAGAGGAAGAACAGTCCGCAGAACAGCGTCCGGCGCCGGTAGGGCGGGGTCATCAGCAGGCGCAGGCCGGTCGGCGTGCCGGGGGCGGTGCGCTCGGGCATCAGCTCGCGGCCGTCGACCTTGACCCCGAGGTGCCGCTCGACCAGGCGGACGGCCTCGCCGACCCGGCCGTTGGCGGCCAGCCAGCGCGGCGACTCGGGCGAGCCGCGGCGGATCACCAGGAAGACCACGCACAGCACGGCGGAGCTGCCGAGCATCCAGCGCCAGCTGCCGGGGCCGCCGATCTCCAGGAAGAGGTAGCCGGTCAGGTAGGCGAGCACGGCGCCGGCGTACCAGGCGACGATCTGCTGACCGAGCAGCCGCCCGCGGTGCTTGGCGGGCAGCCACTCGGCGAGCAGGGAGGTGGCGATCGGGTAGTCGGCGGCCACCGCCATGCCGAGCACGAAGCGCAGCAGGGCGATCGCCCAGACCGCGTCGACCCAGAACGACAGCACCGAGCAGACGATCATGACGAGCAGATCGGCGGTGTACATCACCTCCCGCCCGATCTTGTCGGTCAGCACGCCGAAGAGCGCGCCGCCGACGAACATGCCGACCAGCGCGGCGGCGCCGATCAGGCTGACGTCGGCGGTGGAAAGGCCCAGTTCGGGGCGCATGCCGATGAGGGCGACGCCCACGATGCTCAGGATGTACCCGTCGAGCAGCGGTCCACCGGAGCAGGCGAGGGCGAGCCTGCGGTGGAAGGCGGTATACGGGGCGTTGTCGATAGTGCGGGACATTCGTTCGGGTCCTCCGGGCCGCACCGCGTGCTGTCGCACCCGTGCGCCGCGTAGACGATCGTGGGAGGCCCACCCGGAAGAGCGGGCCACTCGCCCGGTGTCCACCGGGCGACCGTCCACAGTTGCCCGGGCCGGAAGGGTGTCCCCCGGGGGCGAAGGTCAGCAGAAAACGGGGCGAACGTCCCGAATCGGACGGGCCCTCGGCCCGTGCCGAAGCCGCCCCCGCCCTGCAACCCCGGGCCGAACGCGCCCCCGGAGCACCCCCACACCCTCCGATGTGACGCTCGGCACCCCGCGGGCTACTGACCGCGCCGCGCGGCCCCCCGCCCGCCCGGGCGCCGACCTCGCACCGTTCGCCCACCTCGACGGCTGGTGCCGTCGATCACCGTGCCCCGCGCCGTCCGGACGGCCCGGGGCACGGTGCATCCAGGTCTTGGGCCCGGCGGGCGCGGGGGCAGGATGAAGCAGGCCACCTCCTGGTTGCCCTGAGGGCGGGACCTTCGTAGCCGCATGGGACAGGACGTGTTGTGGACACGTCACATGTCGTAGTGCTCCCCGTCGTCGCCCTGGACCCGGGCACTCAGCGCCTTCGCCAACCGACACATGGTCGCGACCATCGCATCCGTAGGGTTCTTGGCCCAGATCTGCCCGGCCCTCCACCACAAGGGCTCGCCAGACGATTCCCCGCCCTTCCGCAGAACGAGCTCGACGACCCTCTCCGGGCAGCCTTCGGGCAACGGGACCACCACGAGGCCGGGGTCTGCGGTGACCGCTCCCTCCCACTCCGCCGCGCTGATGTCACTGCCCTCTTCGTCCCACCAGTACCCACGCCGGGTGATGTGCAGGTCGTAGCCCATGGCCGTCCACCGTAGACCCGCACACGCTGCGCCCGCACTGCGGTGGAGCGTGGACCTGACCCTCGCCGGGATCCCGGTCGCCTCGAACAAGGCCTTCACGCCGACCACCTCGCCGGGCCGGCGAAACCGCCGCGCCCACCGACCCGTTCCCCCCTCGGTACCGACCCGGCGCGGCAGCGCCGGCGGTCCCGCCTGGGAGCGGGACGGCCGGGCCCTCCGGCGAGGGGCCCGGCCGTCCGAGCGTGCCGTGGTCGGCCGGTCAGAGGCCGATGTCCGTCAGCCACTGGCCGGTGGTGCGGCTGGTGACGCCGAGCAGCTTCTGGGCGGAGTTCTCGGGCGTGATCGAGCGGTCGGCGAGCGTGCTCATCGCCTCGTAGACGGCGGCGACGCCGGCGGCGGGGCCTTCGCCGATGAAGGGGGCGACCGAGGCGCCGAACTGCTCGGGGGTGGTCGGTTCGAAGGCCACGTCCTTGCCGAAGTGGGTGCCGAACGCCGTGGCGAGGTCCGGTCCGGTGGGCGCCGGGTACTGGCCTATGGAGACGACGCCGGTGACGTCCGGGCGGTCGAACAGGGCGACGGCGGCGTCGGCGATGTCGAGGTGCGACGCCCAGGACACGGGGAAGTCGGCGCGGATCGGGTAGGGCAGCGCTCCCCGCTCGTGCACCGCGCCGATGACGAACGGCAGGAGCAGGTTCTCCAGGTACAGCGTGGGCTCGATCACCGCGTGCGACAGCCCGCTGTCCGCCAGGCCGCGGACCAGCTCCGAGGCCGCGCCGCCGGTGCCCGGGTCGATCGGGGCGCCGCTGGTGGAGAACACCACGCGGGCCGGGCGGGCCTCGCGAAGGGCGGTGAGGATGTTGCGCGCATAGGTCTGGCGGTCCTCTTCGGAACCCATCGGCAGGTGGACGAACACGCCTTCGGCGCCGCGGTAGACGTGGGTCAGCTCCGCGACGGAGTCGTATCCGGCGGCCACCACGCGCGCGCCGTCCACGACGGCGTCGGCCTTACGGGTCGGAGCGGTCACGGACTTGCCCGCGGCGGCGAGAGCGGCGACGACGGGGGCACCCTGGGCGCCGGTGGCGCCGTGAATCACGTAGGTCATGGCGTCAATTAGTGCATGCGATGCATCAGTTACATCAACTGCACTAATGGGGTACGGTCAACAACGTGACCGATTCCCGTCTCCCCGAGTGCGGTGTCGCCCGGTTCCTCACCCTGCTCAACGGCCCGTGGGCCACCCTGATCGTGCGGGAACTGCTGCACGGCCCCCACCGCTTCAACCAGCTGCGCGAGGCCCTGCCCGGTATCAGCCCGCACACCCTGACCAGCCGGCTGCGCCAGTTCGAGCGGCACGGCATCGTCACCCGCACGGCCTTCGCGGAGATCCCGCCGCGTGTCGAGTACGAGCTCACCCCGCTCGGCGAAGGGCTTCGCGACGTCCTGGAAGCCATGGGGGCCTGGGCCACGGGAGTGCCGGATCCCGCGGCCGACGCCGCCGGTTGAGGGTCGCTGATCAGTTGCTCGCGCGGATGCTACCGCTGTGCGGAAGCGGACCGACTGGTCCTCAGTCGTTCCCGGGGTCCGGAACCACACCGCCCGACTCGGTCGGCGCCTTGGACTCGACCGTGCCGTCCAGGCGGATGCCCCGCATCAAGGTCCACATCACCAGGGCGCTCCCGCAGACCACGCCGCAGTCGGCGAGGTTGAAGACCGGCCAGTGCGGCAGTTGGATCCAGTCCACGACGAGCCCCTGCCCCGGGGAGGGGGCCCGGAACAGCCGGTCGACGAGATTCCCGGCCGCCCCGGCGATGACCAGCCCGAAGGAGACCGCCCAGACGGGCGTGCGGATTCGGGGCGATATCACCAGCATGAGGACGATGACCGTCGTCTTCACCGCGGTGAAGAACCATGTCTCCCCCTCGCCGATGGAGAACGCTCCGCCCGAATTGAAGGCCAGCGTGAATTTCAGAAGCCCGCCGAGTGCCTCGGTCGGATCGAGCCCCGAGAAGTTCGTCAGCGCTATCTGTTTGGTGATGAGATCCGACGCCAGGAGCGTGACTGCCACGGCTGTCATGGTTCCCAGCCGTCGAGGCATGTCACCGGGCGAGGAAGCTCCTCGCGCAACCTGTGGACGTAGTAAGCCAGTCATGGCCGCATTGTAGGTGGCGGCGGTACGTGCACGAGTGCCCGCAGGATCGTGAGCGCACCGTCAGAGGGCGATCGATAGCGGAATCCCCCCAACTGTCCGGCTTTGACCGCAGCGCCATGTCCCGAAGGAGCAGCGAACCCTGTTCGGCGCCTTGGCGCGCGTTCTGGCCCATGAGTGCGCGGACCGGCCGGAACGAGTGCGCTGCGTGGACACTCGTGTGGTCAGGGCGTCCGAATCATTCGACGTTGGTAACCTTTTGAGGTGTCTCTAGTGCTCCATTTCATTGGCGCTACAGTGCGCATGCTTATCAATGGCGGTTCGTGGTGGATTGCGCTGATCGGGAGTGCTGTGGCGATTTCGGTCTATGTGGCGGTCAAGGCATATCGACGCAACAGTCGTCCGCGGTCAGCCCGGCCCGACGTTGAGAACCCATCTCATTCGGGCGACCGGGCCTGTCCTGTCGATCTCGACCGTCCAACGGTCACGCTCCGATGAAGCTCACTGTTTCCGTCAGGTCCGCCCGCCCGGTGCGCAGCTGCCGCACGCCCTCCTTCTCGAACCCCACGGAGACACCGCAGAACAGCACGAGTCCGTCGCCGGCTCCGACTGCCCGGCTGACGGTCTCCCGGTACACGGTCCACATCACCTGGGGGCAGCTGTGCAGCCCCTCGGCCTTCAACAACAGCATGACCGTCTGCAGGTACATCCCCGCGTCAGCCCACTGTTCGGGCCCCATCGTCCGGTCGAGGTAGCAGAACAGGACGGCCGGCGCCCCGAACGCCTCCGAGTTCAGGGTGGCGATCTTCCTGGGCCGGTCTGGGTCGTCGCGCTCGATCCCCAGTGATTCGTACCGCTGGGCGGCGGCAGCCGCAAAGCGGTCCAGATGCGGCGAGGCCAGCCCGGCCGGGTACATCGGGTACTCACGCTCGTCGCCGGGGTCTCCCGCCAGTGCCCTGGCTGTCGTGGTCCGCTTGAGCTCCGCCAAGGGTGTGGTTGAGTGCCTGGGCGGCGGCTGCTGACCAGATCTGTTCGGCCAAGATCTCCGGACTCAGCGTGCCGTCGACGATCACGTCGCATTCGTCTCGCAGCGGTTCGATGTAATGCTCGTGGGCCGCCCGCCGGTGCTCTACATAGTTCCGCAGGAGAACCTCGATCGGGAAGCCGCCCCTGACGCACTTTCGTTCGATCTTGCGGGCCAGCCGAAGGTCCGCCGCGAGATCGATGAAGACGTCGAGGCGGAGGCACGACTGCTGTGGGGTGACCCGGCGGGCGAAGAGCCCGTCGACGATCACGACGGGGGTGATGGCGAGCGCGGCGTCAGTGTCGGCGTCAAGCCGCTCAATATCCACCGAACCGGGATCCCCGACGTCCAGGCGCGGGACTCCGGCCTCGTCGCATGTCCAGATTCCTCGCTCCGGGGCGGTGAAGTAGTAGTCGTCGCCGTGCAGCACGCTTGCCGGACCTTGCACGGCAGACGACACGAGGGCATGGGCCAACGTCGTCTTGCCCGCCCCTGCACCACCGGTCAGTGTCAGCAGCACGTGATCCCCCTCCTCTCGATCGATGGACCGAGGATCGCACGACGGAGCCGCGCTCACGCTGCTGTCAGTGTCGGTTCCACGACCTGGCCGCGTTCGAACCGGGCTCCGGCGCGGACGAGCGGGACGAGCGGGACGAGGTGGGCACCGTTGACGGAGCGCCATCGGGCCTGGGCCGACTCGACGAGCTCGAACACCATCGCCAGGCCAGCGGCGCGGGAGCCGGCGCCCTTGGTGACCTTGGTACGGAGCCGGACGGTGGCGAAGGTCGACTCGATGGGGTCACTCAGGTTGAACTCGTCATGTCGTGGATGCTGAGAGTCGGTGATCCTTGGGTATGCCGTCGTCGTGCGATACGCGCTGGGGGGCGGGTTCACTGCCCAGGAACAGCAGCGCCGGGAGCGGGTGCGGCTTGATGCCGTTGAGCGGTTCGAGCGTGGTGACAGCAACAGGATGATCGCCGCCGACCTGCGGGTCACGGTGCGATCGGTGGAGCGGTGGCGGCGAGCCTGGCGCGAAGGTCGCTCTCCGGCCCTGGAATCGAAAGGGCCGCAGTCGCCTCCACGCTTGAGCGAGCGGCACTTCGCCCAGTTGGAACGAGAGTTGGAGAAGGGGCCACTGGCTCACGGCTGGGAAGGCCAGCGGTGGACACTGGCGCGGATCAAGACTCTGATCGGCCGTCGCTTCCACGTCTCCTGCACGGTTCAGGGTGTCTGGAAGCTGTTGCGGCGTAACGGCTGGCCCTGCCGGCAGCCGATCCGCCGGGCGATCGAGCGCGACGATGGTGCGGTCGAGGTGTGGAAGAAGCAGGTGTGGCCGCAGGTAAAAGCCTGGCGGAGGCGATCGGGGCCTGGGTGGTCTTCGAGGACGAGGCCGGGGTGTCGATGACACCGTCGCGGGCTCGTACCTGGGGACGCTGCGGCTGTACGCCCGTCGTTCGGGTGCGTGGTCGCTCCCGCCGACGGATCTCGATCGCCGCCCTGACCTGCTACAAGCCCGGCGAGCGGTCCCGGCTGATCTACCGGCCCCGGCTGGACGACGGCCAGGGGCGGACCAAGGGCCGCAAGAGCTTCGCCTGGACCGACTACCGGGACCTGGTCACCGTCGCACACCATCAACTCGGCGGCCCCATCGTTCTGATGTGGGACAGCTTGAACACCCACCTGGCAGCGGGCATGAAGGAGTTCATCGCCGCGCGGGACTGGCTGACCGTCTACCAGCTGCCCGCGTATGCCCCGGATCTCAACCCGGTCGAGGGGATCTGGTCGTTGCTGCGGCGAGGGTTCCTGGCCAACGTCGCGTTCGCCGACCCCAACCGCCTCGTCCGGACGGTCAGACGGGGTCTACGAAAGATCCAGTACCGGTCCCAGCCATCGACGGCTGTCTGGCCGGGACCGGCTTGATCATCGCGCCACCTTGACCACCGACATTGCGAGTTCAACCTGAGTAGGAGCATCCGGGTCAGATCGTGGGCCAGGCCGACGTTGTCGCTACTGGTCGATCCGATCCTCCCCAGAGGCCGGCCCTGCCAAGGAATTCCTCACCGTAACCGGGTGCTTCTTCGTCTTCTTCGTCTTCTTGCGGAGCTTCTGAGTGGCGAGGGTGATGCCTGCAGTGATGCCTGCGGTGATCAGGCTGGCCGGGAGTTCCCCGGCCAGGCCCTTCAGGATCTCGACCCAGATCTCGTACATCTGTGCGCCCAACTCCTTCTGAATGCGGGGTGGATGACTCCATCTCCGCGCACTGGAAGGATCAGCAGGGGGCAATTGCGGCACGTTGCGGAAACCTGCGGCCGCCCTGAGTAAAAGACCAGGTCGGTATGCGTTGCAGGCCGACGCAGTTGATTGCAGCGAGGGGAACTGAGGTGGACCCGGAGCGGGTGGGTACGGCTGATGAGTTGCGGCGTGCGCTGGCCGAGCTGATGGCCACCAAGAGCATGAGCTTCCGCCAGCTGGTGTCGGCGACCGGCATGCGGGACGTGACAGTTCGCAGCGCGGTGACGCCGGGGGCGGCGGGGTTCTTCCGGCAGGACACCGTCGAGGCTCTGGTGCAGGCACTTGGGGGGCCGGTGCGGCCGTGGACCGCGGCTTGGGAGCGGGCGGACCGGGACCAGCGAGGGAAGGCTGGCCGTGCGCCGACTGTCGCCGAACTTCAGTACCGGCTGGAAGAGGTGACGGCCCAGCTGAAGGCTGTGCAACGCCGCCTTGACCAACTGGAGCACCGAGCGTCAGTGCCCCGGGCTGACCGGGAGCACCCCTCTTGGGCGAGAAGTGCGGCTTTCGGCCGGTTGGCTGCCAGCCTTCCCAAGCCGGATTTCGGCAGTGTGGTGTGGGTGCCCAGGCTTCCGGATCCCCACGCCCCTTTGAGCCATGAACCACTTGTGCCCAGCTACTGGTCCGCAGAAGTAGATGAGCTGCTGGCCGCGATCGTTGATCTCATGCGGCCGGTGAGCCTGCCGGATCTGATGGTCCGCCTTGCGAGCGTCAGGTTGGAGGTGGTCTCCGTCATGTCGACCGAGGACTTGAAGGACAAGGACAACTCGGTCTACCCATGCAAGACGGTCGACGCCTACCTGACGACGGTACGTCAGCTCATCGCTGATTACTTCGAGTTGGTATACGCGATGGAGATCACGTCAGGTGATGCAGGTCCGATCGCCCCTCAGGCTGGGGTAGACCGAACCAGGCCCTGACTCCGGTGTCACCAGAGTCGGCCTGGGCCTGTTCGCCCCATGGCGCCCCCGCCGGTTACCGTGCTCGGCCAGCCCAGCTCCCTGGGCCAGCCGGGGACCCGCCGACATGGACGGCATTGTGGAGGTCTCGTTCCCGCCGATCGGGGAAGCTTGAGAACAGAAGGATAATGATCGATCACTTTCCCTCGAAGAACTGTTGCGCTCGGCGACTGGTGAGGGTGTCGGGGTGGTCGGCGCCGAGCACACGGATGCTGTCCTGGATCACGGCGTCGAGAAGATGGGCTGCCTTGGCCCGCTCCCTCGCCACCCCAAGGCTGACGGCATGGTTGTAGCGGGCGTCGAGAGTGCTGGGGTGGTCGGCGCCGAGCACACGGATGCTGTCCTGGATCACGGCGTCGAGAAGGCGGGCTGCCTTGGCCCGCCCTCCGGCTTCCCCAAGATTGGTGGCGTGGCCGTGGCGGGCGGCCAGGGTGCTGGGGTGGTCGGCGCCGAGCACACGGGTCATGTCCTGGATCACGGCGTCGAGAAGGCGGGCTGCCTGGGCTCGGTCGCCGGCTTCCCCGAGATTGGTGGCGTGGCCGTGGCGGGCGTCGAGGGTGCTGGGGTGGTCGGCGCCGAGCACACGGGTCATGTCCTGGATCACGGCGTCGAAAAGACGGGCTGCCTTGGCCCGTTTCCCCGCTTCCCCAAGATTGGTGGCGTGGCCGTGGCGGGCGGCCAGGGTATTGGGGTGGTCGGCGCCGAGCACATGGACGCTGTCCCGGACCACGGCGTAAAGAAGGCGGGCCGCCTTGGTCCGCTCGCCGGCCTCCCCGAGATTGATGGCGAGATTGAAGCGAGCAGTCAGGGTATTGGGATGGTCGGCGCCGAGCACATCGGCGCTGTCAAAGACCACGGCCTCAAGAAGGCGGGCGGCCTCGACCCGCTCCCCCGCCGCTCCGCGGCTGACGGCATGGCCGTGGCGGGCGGCGAGGGTGGCGGGGTGGTCGGCATCCGGCGGGTCACAAGACGTTTGGGTCCCGGCGGTCGAGTCTTTCCCAGCTGGGGGTTGGTCCGGGTTGTCCGGGACGACCTCCGTGTGGTCCGGGTTGTCCGGGACGACCTCCGTGTGGTCCGGGTTGTCCGGGACGACCTCCGTGTGGTCCGGGGTTGCGGCCGGACTATCGGGCTCGGCCTGGTTGGGGTATGCGGCCTGTAGTTCGTCGGTGATGCGCTGAAGGGTCTGTTCGTCGGTGTCGTTGACGGACGCTGCCCGGGCGAGGGCCCGGTCGATGTCGTCGGCGACCGGGTCCGCCCCTGCGCGGGTGTTGCCCGCCGTCGTGTGCGTGATGCCGTCCGCGGCCGCCGAGGGGTCGGTGCTGTGGTCTCGGGCGCGGAGCTGCTTGAGTGCATCGGTCAGTTCGTCAACCTCCTGCTGCACCCGGGCCGCGAGGTCCTCGGCCTGCCGCTGCTTGTCCCGCGCGCGATCCAGCTCCTCCTTCGCGCGACGCTCCTGGTCCAATGCGCGTGTGAGCCGCTGCTGGGTGTCCTCGAGTTCCCGGCGGTCACCGGCCCGGTGGAGGAGCCCATCTCGTTCGGAGGACAGGCCCTGCACTCGGCCGACCAGGGTGTTGATCATGGACAGCAGCACCATGACCAGTTGCGTCGAGTGCTTCGCCGTCTCCTGCAACTCGGTCTGTCGCTCCAGGGCCCGGGTCAGGCGTTCATATGTCTCCACCTGCTGCGCGCGTACCTGTTCAAGTTGACCGGCCAGGGCCGTGGTGCCGTCCTGGTCCGCGCGCCGGTCCTTCGGGTTCCTGGCCTCCGTCAGCAGGCGGCGGCCCTCGGCCTGCAGCCGCGCACACCGCGGCGGGTCGGGGGCGGTCACCTTCACCAGCAGGAGCACGAAGCGCTCCTCGGGGACCGGATCGCCGGACAGGTACTCCCCGACCCGCGTCTTCGAGTAAGGCACCCGCTCCGCGACGGACGTCATCGTCAGCGGGCTCTCGTCGATCCGCGCCCGTAAGAAGATCGCCAGCGCCTCGGCCTCCGGCGTCCGTGCCCGGATCGGCCCCCACGGCCTGCCCATGTGAACTCCCGCCCCTAACACCGGTCGTGTCCTGGACCTCCCGGGACAACCCCACCGTTGTCCGGACTTTACCTGGGCAAACAGCCCCACCGCTTAGGGACTACCGAGAACGCTCGCATGCTGTTCCTGTCCGTCGGCACTCCGCCGCACGGACCCGATCCGGGAACCGCTCCGCAGACCCCGGCACCCGATGGAGGAGAACGTGAGCACGCCCACCCCGAACCCCTCGAACCAGTCCAGCCCCACCCCGTTCCTGACGGTCCGCACCGTCGTCGTCCTCCTCACCGCGGCCGTCATCGGCCTGGTCGTCGGCGGGCTGACCTTCCTCGGCGGCGGTCACAGTGCCGCTGCGGCGGTGGCCGGCCTGGAGGCGTTCGGCGCGAGCGTGATGGCGCTGCACAAGCTGATCAGCTGACCCCGACGAGGCCCCAGGAGAGGGAAGGATAACCCCGGTCATCCTTCCTCCTCCGCCGCTAGTGCTCTGGCCGGGAACGTTCACCAGTTGAGCCAGGGGTAGCCTGCGCCCGTGAAGGTCTATCCCCTCTGGCACATCAGCCACCAGAACGAAGCGGGCCCCAACAGCGCGACGATTCACCTCGACGATGGCGGCGTGTTCATCGACGAGCAGGACGGCGGCTACGTCAAGCTGCTGGGCATCTACTCGTCTGAGGCCGCGGCCGAAGAGCGGATGCGTCGCGCGCGTCTTCTCCCGGGCTTCGTCGACGAGCCAAACTGCTTCCAGATTCGAGAGTACGACCTCGATGAGGACCACTGGACCGAAGGCTTCGCCCGCGTGCCGGTCTAGATGATTGATGCCAAGGGCTCGTTGGCGCGCATGAAATGAAGCGAGGGAGTCCAAAGGTCGGTTGTGACGCCTGACCTGGACTCCCTCGCGACCGCACTCTACGTGAAGACCGACGACCTGCTGAAGGAATCGCCGCATCTGGCGCCGTGGCGACCCGAGATCGGCATCGCACCCCGGCTCGGTGACGCCGAGCTGGTCACCCTTGCTGTGATGCAGGCCTTGCTCGGCTTCACCTCCGAACGCCGCTGGATCCGCCACGCCCAGGCTCACCTGCGGCACCTGTTCCCGTACCTGCCCGGGCAATCGGGCTAGAACCGGCGGCTGCGCAAGGCCGCCGACCTGATCGCCCACGTCAACCGGCTCCTCGCGACCGGCACCTCGATGTGGACCGACACCGTGTGGGTCGTCGACTCCGACCTGGCCGGATGGGCCGAGTACGGCTACTGCGCCAGCCACTCACGCTACTTCTGGGGCCTGCGCCTGCACCTGCTGTGCACCCTGCACGGCCTGCCCGTCGCCTTCGCGTCGACCGGCGCGAAGGCCGACGAGCGCGAGACCCTGCTCGGCATGTTCCACGCCGAGCCCGACCTCGTCGCCTCCCGCCCGGGCCAGACCCTGATCAGCGACCGGCAGTACTACGGCCGCGTCTTCGAAGAGGAACTCGCCACGTGGGGCGTGCGTCTGCTGCGGCCGGCCCGCAAGGGCGAGCCCGTGCGGGCCGGCTCCGCTCTGTTCAAGCCGCTGCGGCAGGTCATCGAGTCCGTCAACCAGACCTTCAAGGCCCAGCTCGACCTCGAGCGACACCAGGGCCGCACCCCGGGCGGCGTCATGGTCCGCGTCCTGCAACGCGTCCTCGCCCTGACCGCCGCGATCTGGCACAACGACCACACCGGCCAACCCGTCATGCGCTCACTGACCGCCTACGACCACTAACCCTTCGCATCATTCCTTTAGGCGGTTTCGTTTGGATCACCTGGCAGACCATAGGAAGATGCCCGCGATGTGCAGTCCGGCCAAGTAGATGGCCGCTGTCTTCTCGTAGCGGGTGGCGATCCCGCGCCACTGCTTCAAGCGGTTGATGCAACGTTCGACGGTGTTGCGCTCCTTGTACGCCTCGAGGTCGAAGGCGGGTGGTCTACCACCCCGGCTGCCGCGTCGCAGACGGTGGCCGCGTTGATAGGCTGGCACGGGGATGACCGCCCGGATGCCGCGCCGCCTGAGGTGCTCACGGATGGTCCGTGACGAATACGCCTTGTCGGCGAGGACCGCCACCGGCCGCCCCGCTTCGGTATCCGGTCCGGAAGCAGCGGCTCGATCCGTGCCCACTGCGCGTCAGTCAACGACACACCCTGACAAACGAGCAGACGATCCGGATGGAGCGACTACGCGCAGCCGGTGCCATCGGCCGTGCCTGCAGCTGTCCACCAAGACATCAGTCGGGCAGCCGTCACTTCCGGCTCTGACAGCAGAGGGGTAAGGCCGAAGTGATCCTCCAGCTCGTGCCGCAGGAACTCGCCGATCTCCGTCTGGTCGGCACCACCCCGGAGCCGCTGGAGGAGCGGGGCAAGCATGCAATCGTACTCGTCTTGCACCTCGTCAGCGACGCCGATCGGATCCCACTCGTTGAGCAGATGGCGCAGGCCGTTCTCGGTGATGTCAGTTCCAGATCGCATCGCTCCAGGGTGCCACCCGGGAACCACCGTCACCCCTCACCCCCGCCTTGATCCAAACGAAACCGCATGGCTCTCGCCGACCTCGATCACCTGTTCACGCAGGTGTTCGGCGGCCTCCACGGTGCTCCTCATGTGGGCTTCCTTCTCGTGCGATGACCGCTTCAACGTGCCTGTTGTGGAGGTGAGGTGCGGGGATCCGCCTGACTTCACGGAGTGTTCCCGGGGCCCGGAACCGTGTGGTTCCGGGCCCGGGGAGTGCGGCGGTTCCTATTCGGCGGGGGTGCCGCGGAGGAGGAAGGGGAGGTGGGTGCCGTTGGTGAGGGCGGTGAGGGCTTGGGTGGTGCGGCGGTGCTGGTCGGGGGCCATGGCGTCGGGGAGTTGGTGGGGGTGGAGCCAGTGGACGGCGGTGATGGTGGCGGGGGGTCGGTGGCGGGCGACGATCGTTTCCTGGGCGCCGGTGAGGCGTCCGCCCCAGTAGACGAAGTTGATGCCTTCGGGGAGGAGTTGGGCGTCGACGTAGTCGGTGGCGAGGATGTGGCGCAGGGGGAGGACGAGGCCGGTTTCGGTTTCGGTGTGGCGGCGGGCGGCGAGGTGGGGGAGTTCGTTGGCTTCGGCGCTGCCGCCGGGGAGCATGAGGCCGGACTTGTAGGCGGTTCCGATCAGGAGGACGGCGCCGTCGCGGTTGAGGATGAGGGCCTGGTGGCCGAGGCGTCGGCGGGGCGGGTTGGTGAGGATGGCGGGGAGGTGGTGCAGCACGGGGTGCTCCTGTTGGGCGAGAGCCAGGTGAAGCAGGCGGGCAGTCCGGCGCAGATGCCGGCGGTGAGGATCAGCCCGGATATCAGCAACTGCGGTGCGAGCGGCCCGTTGTGGATGGGCCAGCAGACGAGGGCGGCGGCGAGGGCACTGAGCGCGGGGACGCCGAGGACGGTGGCGAGCAGCTTCACGCCACGTCGGCGGTACGCGGCCGGCTGGGGTGCTGGACGCTGATGAAGCGGGGCTCGTCGAGGGCCTGGACGAACTCGGGCTTGGTGGTCCACTCGCACCCGCCGGCTTCGGGGCGGAGGTAGACGAGCCCGGCGAGGGTGTCCATGTAGACGGCCTCGATGGGCTTGCCGGAGAAGTCCCGGTGCCCGAGGTCGCGGACGACCTCGCCGACGGTGGGGGTGTAAATGGGCATGCGGGGGCGACTGGGCATGGGGGCTCCATTGGTTGCGCAGGGTCCCGGATCTCTCACGGGGTGTAGCCATAGTGGACTTCCGGGCCCTAGGATCGGAAGGCATCCCCACTTGACAGATTTCCCCGTGGGATTCAGGGATCGAAGAGGTCTGATCATGCGCGAGACGGAACTTGACCCGGCGACATCTCCCCTTGCGGCCTTCGGCGTTCAACTTCGCAGGTCGCGCAAGGCTGCGGGGCTTAGCCAAGTCCAGCTGGGGCAGCTCACCAACCTGAGCGACAGTCAGATCTCCAACCTCGAACGAGGTACGCGCAGTCCCACACTCGACTGGGTCCGAGTGGCCGACAAGGTGTTGGACACGGGTGGGACACTAGAACTGATGTATTGGAGCCTCAATGGCTCCTCTTTGTTGGAGGGATTCCCGGAGTACGCAGCACACGAGGCAAAAGCCGTCGAGCTGCGCATGTTCGAGCTTGGTGTGATTCCTGGGCTGTTCCAGACCCAGGCCTACGCCGAGGCGTTGGCCGCGGCGGATGTCCGACGCGGCGCCGTCACCGAAGAGGGCGCCGCAGAGCGGGTTGCCTATCTCCTCGCTCGCCAACAACGGCTCGGTCGGCCGTCCGCCCCGCTCGTGCACGCAGTGTTGGACGAGAGCTGCCTTCTCCGATTGGTCGGCGGACCAGCCGTGATGAGAGGACAGCTCGACCACCTGGCGCAGCTTGCGGACCGGCCCAAGACGATCGTTCAGATCGCGCCCTTCGTGATGGGCGAGCGCAGGCCGTTCGCTGCGTCGGTCTATCTGCTCACCATGTCCGACCGCACACTTCTCGGATACACGGAGTCGCAGGAGCGGGGGTTCCTGGCTCGGGAATCCGAGACGGTGACCATGTGGGCTAGGGACTACGATCGGCTTCAGGTGGGCGCCAGTTCGGATGTGGCCTCGCTCGAAAGGATCCGCGCTGCTCGGAAGGAACTCCGACCATGACTCACTCTCTACATCTGGCTGGGGCGACGTGGTTCAAGTCGAGCTACAGCCAGAACGGCGGGGCCTGCATCGAGGTCTCGCCCAACTTCCTTGGTCTCGTCCCCGTGCGTGACTCCAAGAACCCGGAGGGCCCGGCCCTCGTCTTCCTGGCCTCTGCCTGGCGCGCGTTCGTCGCTGGCGTGCAGGCGGGCGAGTTCGACACCGTCTGACGCAAGCTCACTGCTTGGGCCCCGACCGGATTCCCGGTCGGGGCCCGTTGCTTGTGGCGTCGCGCTAACGGCGCCGTGCGGCAGTCGCCCGAACCTCTGCCAGGGCGCGCCCACGGTCGACCGGTGGAGGCCGGAACCGGTCCGGAGCCAGCCGGACGTGCTCCTGCCAGGAGTCCTGCCAGAACTCCACGGTCCAGCCGGGCCATCGCTCCGCCATCTCGTACGCTTCGGCCGTCGCCCCGAGCACCCACCACCCGACCCGGCGCCGCGCCGGATCGATGTGGAGGCCGGCATCGGCGGGCACCCTGCACATCCCGTGTTCGGGGCCGCCCCGCAGCCGGTCGAGCAGCGCGGCGCCCTCCCGGACCGGGTGGTCGGAGACGTTCGCCACCACGTAGCAGTGCTCCGAGCCGACGGTCACCACGATGACCGTCGGCTCGGGGTCCAACAGCTCCTCGTGCCCCGGTTCCAGCACCGCTCCTCGAAACGTGTCCCGCCCGCGATCACGCACAGGCTCCGGGTCCAGTCCCAGATAGGTCCGCAACTCGGCGGGGCCGTCGTACATCCACCGCACGTCCCACCCCGGCCACGCGTCCCGCAGCAGTTCCAGGGTCGCGGCCCGGTACCGCATCACGGTGCTCGGCCCCTCCCAGGCGAACAGCAGCAGCACCTTCCGACCGAGGTCGATCAGCGCCGCTCCCTGGCAGTACACGTCGTCCAGCCACCAGTCAACGACCCCCAGCCGCCGGACCGTCGAGAGCGTCTCGGCAGGCCCCGCCAGCAGGTCGAGATCAAGGCCCACCGCACCCCAGCGGTCGAGATACAGCTCGTACTCGCCGCTCTCGCGGACAACGACGAAGTTCGCTCGATCGGCCACGCGGCCAGCATGACGGGCACCGGCAGCCGCACGCCACCCCATTGGTGTCCCTGCGGGGTCACCCCAGAACAGCCGCAGGTCAGCACCAACGACAGCGCCCCGCCGTGTGCTCGGCCGAACGGGGCGTCTTGCTGTCCGGCCACCCGCCAGGGCGTGCACGATGTTGACCTGAGGGCCCGCGTGTGTCAGATCGGCAGGTCCCACCCGGGGCCGTCCTCGGTGCCGAGCCACACGCGCTGACCGGCGGCCGAGACCGTGATTCCGAACCGGTCCTGATGGGGTTCGTCGGCGGACTGCCGGCGCTGCACCGCTCGTTCCACCCGGTCCCACAGGCGAACGGGACCGCGTTGGACGACCGTCCACCCTCCGTCCGCGTCGGAGGCTGTCCGGGCCTGCGAACCGGTGGCCACGTCCCAGAGGATCTGTTCGGCCCCTGCCCCCATGCGTTCGGCGGAGGGGGCCGCGAGCTGGGCGATCCAACCGCCGGTCCAGTCGTCGAGCTTCGCGGGGCCGATGTGACTCGGACGCTCCTCCCCGGGCAGCAGGGCCGGCGTCGGGCGGGGCGGCCGGTCGTGCGGCCGGGCGATCATGAAGCTGGTGTACCCGGGGAGGAACCGGCCCGTGGCCTCTCCGGGGCCGGTCACGTCGAGCAGCGCGAGGGCGTTGGCATAGCTCCACCCGGAGAGGGTGGCCAGGATCGGGTCGCGGTGAGGTGGGAATGACCGACGCCGGTCTCCGGGACGAGTCTCGGAGACCGGCGTCACCCACCGCAGCCGATCACTCGCAATCGACCAACAGCAGCCGGATTCCCGGTCGGTGCCCGCTGCTCGGGGTGTGCCGCGCCACCGTGAACCGGGGCGCCACCGTGGACACGCCCCGCAGGGCGGCTCAGACCATCCGGAACGCCAGGGCGTTGTCGGCGGACAGCTTGAGGGTGTAGATCCACACCGTTCCGTAGACCTCGTCCCGGTAGGTGGTCCGGACGGCGTCGAGGAAGTAGCCCCAGCGATCGTCCTGGATCACCGACCAGCCCGCCTCGTTGGTGTGGATGCGGAACTTGAGTCCCCGGCCCTGGATATCGACGCACGGGTCGACGGTGACTTCGGCGTTGGGGCTCGCCACCGGATCGGTGACGGTGAGGCAGTCGAAAGCGGGCCAGGGCATGAGGTAGACGGCCGGCCCCTCACCCCGGCAGATGTACCAACTGGTGC
The DNA here is from genome assembly GCF_042885845.1 of Kitasatospora sp. NPDC058032. Classification (NCBI taxonomy): domain Bacteria; kingdom Bacillati; phylum Actinomycetota; class Actinomycetes; order Kitasatosporales; family Streptomycetaceae; genus Kitasatospora; species Kitasatospora sp. NPDC058032. The sequence goes on from NZ_JBHVRK010000015.1 coordinate 33,093, forward strand.
TCCCCTCCCAGTCGGCGGTCAGCAGTTCGGCCTGGTGGCGGCGGAACGGCCGGTCCGGGTCCGACTTCTTGTAGGGGTGGCTGGAGAGATAGGTCGGACCGTACTTCTGTATCGGCCGTGGGAAGACACGGGGATCCGACGGCTTGCCCCAGTCGTCGTAGGGGCTCTGGAACCGGACCGTGGACGGGTCGCACACCGTGCCGCCCGGGCCCGGCAGGGAACCGGCCGCCGAGGCCTGCGGGGCCACGAGCAGCAACAGGGCGCTGGCGAAGGCGAGTACCAGCGCGGCGAGGGCGCGGGCGGGGCGGGTGACCGTGCTCACGGGCACTGCAGCCTGCGCCGGGCCAGATCCTGGACGCTGCCCGGGGTGACGGTGCTGTCGCAGGCGATGGAGCCCTTGACCTCGGCGTCGAACGTCAGATAGGTGCTCGTGCCGCCGGGCAGGGTGTTCACCCAGACACCGGTGCTCGGTCCGGTCCGGGCGCACTGGTAGCGGACGAAATCGCCTTCGACCTTGTTGGTCCCCTTGAACATCCCGTAGTCACCGGGTCGGTTGATGTTCACGGTGAGCGTCTGCGACCAACTGTGGGTGCTGGCCGTGGTCCTCTGCACCGACCAGCCGATCTTGGCCGAGACCTTGGCGAACAGGATGCCCGCCGACGCGTTGATCTCCACCGAGTTGTTGTAGGTGGTGCTGACGCTCTCGACCTCGGAGAGCGTCTCCGTGAAGGTTCCGGTGGTGCCGGGCGCGATGGAGATGACGGCCCAGTGCGTGACCGTGGGGGTGACCCGGACGTTGACGACGTCCTGCCAGATCGTCTCCAGGTTCGGGTTGCAGGTGTCGGACGGCGGCCGAGGCAGCGGGTCGGCATGTGCCGCGCCCGCGGCGAGGCCGCTGACTCCGGCGAGGGTGACGGTCAGGGTGGCCAATGCGGCCAGACGTCGGCGAAGGTGGTGCCGCGGGACAGCTTCCACAGGGAACCTCCTGGTGGTCGGGCTGCCAGGCCAATGACAGTGCGTGCCCGGCACGTCACCGGATTATTCCTCGCCTACGAATGACATGCCCATCCCAGAGGGTTGGGATGTTCACGACCTCGGGCGGAGTGTTACGGACAGCGCGCCGGCAGGGACGTGCGCGCCGTGTGGGTGCCCCTGCCGAATCGGCCTCCAAGGGTCAGGCCGCGGCGGTCTGGGCGCATCCAAATCGCGTTGGCCTGGGCCGATGGCGGCTCCTAGGATCCTCGGCATGGCAACAAGACTCGTGCAGATCAACATGAAGGCCCAGGACGACTCCGCGCTCGGCCGGTTCTGGGCGGAGGCCCTCGGCTGGGGTGTCGACAGCGAGGGACCCGGCGTGACCAACCTCGAACCCGTGGGTTTCGCCTACCCCGCCCCCGTGGCCGTCTGCATCGACATTGTCGCCCGCCCGGAGCCCAAGACGGTGAAGAACCGGGTGCACATCGATCTGGCCACCACCTCGACCGCCCATCAGGCGGAGCTGGTCGAGCGCCTGAAGGCTCTCGGTGCGACGCTCGCCGACGTGGGTCAGGGCGACGTCCCCTGGACGGTCATGGCCGACCCGGAGGGCAACGAGTTCTGCGTTCTGGAGCCCCGCCCGGTGTACCAGGGCACCGGGCCGATCGCCGCGGTGGTGGTCGACTGCGCCGACCCGCGGGAGATGGCCCGATTCTGGGGCCAGGCGATGGACTGGACGGTGCACGAGGTCACCGACGACACCGCGACCATGCGGTCCGCCACGGGCGTCGGCCCCTACCTGGAGTTCGTCCGCACCCCCGACAGCAAGAGCGTGTGGAACCGCGTCCACCTCGACGTCCGCCCCTACCCCGGTGACGACCCGGAAGCGGAAGCGGCCCGGCTGCGCGCCCTGGGCGCCACCGACCCCGGCGGCTTCGACCCGTCCGCGGTCTCCTGGACGGTGCTGGCCGACCCGGAGGGCAACGAGTTCTGCCTCCTCAGCCCTCTCTGACCCGGGCCGGCGGCCCATTCGACTCCGTCCGACGCACACTCACCGCGCCTGCCCCGACCGGTTTCCCGGTCGGGGCCCCGCTCAGCAGATCTCCAACAACGGCGAGGCCAGCGTCGCCTCGAGGTCGGCCGCGACAACAAGGGCCGCGAACGCGACGACACCGCGCTCGGGCGCGCGGAAGTGCCAGGCACGTCCGGTGAAGTCCGCGAGCTCGGCACCCGAGGAGTCCACGACGCGGTTCCGCGGGAATCGCGCCCTGGCGACGAACGCGGTGTCACCGGCCTCCAGCCTGACGAACCGGCCTCGCGCCCCGAGGGTGCGCCTGCGGGTGAGGCGTCCCTTCACTCCGAGCAGGGAGACCTCGACCCCGCCCTTCACATGGCGCCGGGCCGGGTAGCCCGGCGGGCCCATGCCGTCCACCGAGAGGATCTCGGTGCCGTCCAGCACGAACTCCCAGCGCTCGATGGCGCCTCCGAGCGACACAGAGGCACCGACCGGTCCCCTGAAGACGGTGATCCTTCCCAGCGGCGAATCCAGTTCCGCAGCCGCCCGCCGTGACTTGACCGGATTTCGCCACGACCGGCGGCTCTCAACAGGCCGGAGTTTCACACCCGTTCCCTCCCCGTGGCCCACCCGTGCCGGGAGCCTTCAGGAGCTCTACCCACCTTGGGCCGACGCACCCGTACGCGCCCGATCCAGGTCGGCCACCAGACGCTCCACGCGACCGTTCCGAGCGTCGTCCCCTGCGTACCCCGCCAGCATCGGCATCTGCTGGGCCTTGCCCGACGTCAGCACCAGTTCCGGGAGGCTGGAGGACAACAGCGTCCCCGACACGACCACCGACCTCACTTCCTCGATCTCGGACCATGCGTACGAACGCGAGACGAGCAGCCCGGAGTACTTCACACCCGCGCTTCCGAACGAGACTCCGAAGATCGGGGCGCGGAACGTGAGCACCAGTCCCGGGACTCCGCAGAGGACGATGGGAATCAGGTCGTCCACTCTGGCGAAGAACGCTGTCATGGAAACAGCGATGAGCAGGAACACCGCCCCGATCAGGCCGTAGAGAACCGCCCACGGAGTGCGCCTCTTCCGCATGGTCCGCCCCGCTCCTGTAGCGCGCCCCGGCGTGCACGTACCCAGAGCTTTTCACAAGGCCCTGTCGAGGTTGCTATGGGGCGGTTCCCCCCGGTGCTGCGGCAGGACCTTGCGCGGCCGGGGCCCGGTCAGTCGAACAGGGCGTGCAGGGCCGACTCGGCGACCCGGGTCAGCTCCTCGCGGGTGCGTCCGGCGGCGGCCTGGACGGCGATGCCGTCGGAGACGGTGTGGACGAGTACGGCGAGGTCGGCCGGCTCGTGGCCGGGCGGCAGGTCGTCGGCCTGTTCCAGCCGTCGGCGCAGCGCCGCCTCCCCGGCCTTGCGGGCCGCGACCGCGTCGCGCCGCACCGGTTCGGCGTCGGGTCCGCCGGCCTGGACGCTCTTGACGCACAGGCAGCCGTGCGCCGTCTCCTGGCCGGTGGTGAGGTCGACGGCGCCGTGGACCAGGAGCCGGACGACCTCGCGGGCGGTGGGCGCCTCCAGCGCGGCGGCGGTGTAGCCGCCGGGGCCTTCGAGGTAGCGGGCGAGGACCTTGCCGAAGAGCTCCTCCTTGTTGCCGAAGGCCGCGTAGAGGCTGGGCTTGTTGATGCCCATGGCGGTGGTGAGGTCGGTCAGCGAGGTGCCCTCGTAGCCCTGCCGCCAGAAGACCTCCAGGGCCCGGTCGAGGGCGGTGTCGGCGTCGAACGAGCGTGGGCGTCCGCCGGGCATGGTGTCCTCCGTGCTCCCCGGAAAGTTTTTTACCTATCGGTACATTACCCCTTGCGCCCGCGCCCGCCCCCGCCCTAGTTTCTTACCGATAGGTACACAACTAGGGGGCGCAGCATGATCCGAGTCGGAGTGGTCGGGGCGAGCGGATGGGCGGACGGCTCGCACCTGCCTGCGCTCAAGGGACTCCCCGAGTACGAGGTGACCGCGGTCGCGACGACCAACCAGGCCAGCGCCGACCGCGTGGCCAAGGCGTACGGCGTCCGGCATGCCTTCGCCGACGCCGCCACGCTCGCCGCCCACCCGGACGTCGACCTGGTCGTCGTCTCGGTGCGGGTGACCCGGCACGCCGCGGTGATCCGCGCCGCGCTGGAGGCGGGCAAGCACGTCGTGTCCGAGTGGCCGCTGGCCGTCGGCGAACAGGAGGCGCGTGAACTGACCGACGCCGCCGAGGCCGCGGGCGTGAGCCACGCGGTCGTCCTCCAGGGCCACCATTCCCCGAGCGTCAGGTTCGTCGCCGACCTGGTCGCCGAGGGCCGGATCGGCACGCTCGAATCGGCGGCGCTCATCGCCGCGGGCGACCCCTTCGGCGGCACCAGCATCCCGGCCGACCTGGCCTGGAGTCTCGACCCCGCCGCCGGGAACTCCATCCTCACGATCATGGCGGGCCACTTCCTGGCGACCCTGGAACGGGTCGCGGGCCGGTTCACCGAGGTCTCGGCGCGACTTCCCCGCCTGCACGAACGCGTCCGGGTCGCCGGCACGGAGCGCACCGAGGCCAACGGGACGCCCGACCAGGTGCTGCTGCACGGACTGCTGGAGGGCGGCGCCACCGCGTCGGCGACCATCCACGGCGGCCACGCGCGGGTCGCGGACGGGTTCCTGCTCAAGCTCGCGGGCAGCACCGGCACCCTCACCGCCACCCCCGCGGACGGGGCGGCGTACATCCACTGGGGCGACTGGGAGATCCGGGTCGGCGGTGAGCTCCTGGCGGTGCCCGACTCCTACCGGACCGTACCGGCGAGCGTCCCGGCGGGCACGCCCGCCCACATCGCGGCCCTCTATCAGGACGTCGCCGCCGCCATCACCGAGGGGCGCCGTCCCGACCCCGACTTCGCGGACGGCCTGCGGTACCACCGGCTGCTCGCCACCATCGAACGCTCGGCGGCCACGGCGAGCCCGCAGCAGGTCCCGTGAGCTGTGCGGTGGGTTCCCTCCGGGCAAGCGCCCGGGGGAACCCGCCGCACAGCTCGGCAGGTGACCGAACGGTGGCGGTGACGGTCGGGGGCGGCCGGCCTGGCGTCCAGCGCGTCGGCGCCCCCGGAACCTCGAAACCCGGGGCGAGCGCCGGTCGCGGCGCGGCTCGATCGGGAGAAGAATGGACACGTGGGGAGTTCGGGTGACTCCGAAGCGTGACGACAGTCTCTCGTCTGCCCGCCACCCTGCGATCCGATCAAGGAGGTGGCGCCATGGCCACCGACCATACGATCAACGTCAGGTTCTTCAACCGCTGGGGCAGTGCGATCGACAAGGTCGTGATCAAGTTCAGCGCATCGAAGAGCGGCGTTGAGTCCAACACCTATGAGATCCCGCACATGGAGGACGGGACCGACGCCGGACCGTTCCCTCGGCACTACCAGACGGGCGCCTTCTCGGAGGAATTCGACTACTGGTACGTCGAATTCGTCTCGGAGAGCGGCTCGTCGGGCAAGTTCTGGTGCAAGAACAACTTCTCCTGCGTGCTCGACAAGGACGTCAACAACGACCGCGAGGCGCACTTCTGGATCGGCGGGGCCAAGCAGGAGGCCTACACCGGTTTTCCCGAGGGCTCCAGCGGCTGGGAGGACGGCTACAACGGCACGCCTTCCAATGATCCAGGCTCGAACTACACCTGCTACGTGGGCCTGGAACACTCCTAGCGTCCTGTCGCGCCGCCCTCACCCCGAGCGGCCCGCCTCTCCCGGTGGGTCGGCAGGCCCGGCTCGTGCCCGTAGACTCGGGCGCGAGCCGGACGGGGTGAGGATCGATGGACTACTGTCGCCACGAGTTGAGCAACTGCGCGGAATGCGCCCCGCCCGCGCGGGCCGCTGCCGTGGGCGCTCCCGGCGCCGAGTGGGACGGCTGGCCGCCGTCGGCGATCATCATCCACACCAGCCGGAAGGCCCATCTGCCCGGCTGCCCCCACATCGTCCCGGCCGACGTGCAACCCCCGGTCTACGGATGGGTGTTGGACCCCGCCCCGGGTGCCTGGCGCCGACTCTCCGACTCCGGCCCGCTGCACGCCACTGCGGGAAACCTCAAGCGCTCCGCGGTGAGCCGCTGCCAGGACTGCGACGCCGGCCAGTAGGGCCGCAGGGGCGTCAGTTCCGGGCGGCCCGGCGCGATCTGCCCGCGTCACGCACCGCGGTCAGGGCTTCCGGTTCCCCTTCCTCCGGACGCTGCCGCGCCATCCGAGGATGAGCCCCAGGAGCGGAAGGGACGTCAAAAAGCGGTGTTGCCCGGCAGCCGACCGGTGGGCGGCTGCCGGGCAGTGTCCTGCTTCGGTTCGGTTCCGCACGGAGCCGGATCAGTGGCTTCCTCGTCTCAAGGCCGTCAGATGGACTGCCACCAGTCGAACACCGTCACCAGTGATTTCTTGACCGCGCATGAGGAGTTGTGCCCCGCTATCAAGAAGCAGGCCGAGCATACGATCAACAGGGCCAGCGAAAGGGCGATGACGAAGACTCCGGGAGTCACGCCGGCGACCACGAACAGGAAGGCTGAGAAAGCGGCCAGGAATCCCATGCCGGCAAGGCCGTACTTCAACGAACTCCACCATGAAACGGCATGGATCGGACCGTCCAACGGTTCGGCCTTGACGACGAGGTGCCTGTTCGACCCGCAGAGTTCGCGATCAACCATGAAACCTCCAGACAACCGACGTCGGAGCCGTCGCCAAGGGCATCCACCTCATGTGCACCAGTGAAGTGGCTCGATCCGATCGTGGCGCCACCTCCGGGTACGAGTCCATCACCCCCGAGCCCGGCCCAGGCCGGGCTCGGGGGCGGGCAGCGCGTCAACGAGCCGGTCGACCGCCCGGTCCCGCTTCCAGGGTGGGAAGTGCGGTACCCGGTGCAGTGCTTCCAGGCTTGCCGCGAGTTCCGGCGATCCCAGGTGGGCCTGTTTGCCGGTCTTGTCGAGGCGGCGAACGAACCGGCGTACAGCCCCTGGACTCCACCGTGCCTCGGAACGCTTCGGTACGTCGAACTTCCACACCATCGGCTTCCCGTGCACTGGCTGCAGCCAGAGCCACGACTCCTCGGTGCCCGGTGCCCGCTGTGTCACCGAGCCGACGGTGAGGAGGAACATCGCGATGTTCTGCGCCAGGGACTTGCTACCGATGTCCTGGACCTCGACATCCATCTCCTTGATCTCGTCCCAGCGAAAGCCCTCCGTCCCCTCCTGACGCAAGCCGTCCCGGTCGAAGACCGGTACTCCGGTGGTTCGTTCCCCGCGCCCCAGGTAGGCGCCGCCCGTTTCGTACCGGAGCGGGCCGTACGTCGCTGCCATGCCGTCGTCCTCCCTGCCGAAAGCGGTGTTGCCCGGCAGCCGACCGATGGCCGGCTGCCGGGTGGGTTCTAGTTCAGTTCAGTTCCGCACGAAGCCGGATCAGGCCACCAGATCCCGGAACCTCCGTCCCCGCTCGCTGATGTCGTCGATCTTCTGCTGGACCATGTCGTAGTAGATGTACTCGTACTTCGTGGCCAGCTGGTTGCCTCCGACGATGGTCAAGGCCGCGTACTTGTGGAACCTTGCCTCGAACGAGGTAGGCCTGAGGAAGTAGGTGCTCCGTGCGGCAAGACCGGGAATGCCGGCGGCCCAGCGCTCTGTCAGCGCGTTGTACCGGCTTGCCATACCGCCGACCTTCGTCGCCGCGGTGAAGCGCCCGAAGCCGCCGACGGCCGCGTTGAGCACGGTGTTGCGTGCCTGCCGCTTGGCCTGCTGCCAGTGGCCGCCCGAGGCATAGGAGGCGGTGGCCAGGGCTCCGGTCACTGCGGAGATTGCCTTCATCTGCGGGTTCACTATGCCCATGACGCCGGTGACCGCCGAGATACCGCCGAGGGCCTTCCCCACGGACATCGACCCCTTCTTCTTCCACCACTCCTTGATGCCCTTGCGCCCGTCGAGGTCCGTGCAGCCGATCGGGTCGGCCATGCAGTACTCGTAGGCGTTGGCGCTGCCGCCGGGGACGGGGTCCACGGAGAGGAAGCGGCCGGTGGCGGGGTTGTAGAGGCGCACGCCCATGAGGACGATGCCGTCCTGGGCCTCGGCGGAGCGCTGCTTGCCGCCGAGCCAGCCGTAGCGGGCGGCCGCGGTTCCCGCGGTCGGGTTGCCGTACTCGTCGGAGTCGAGCAGCACCGGGCTCGTCAGGGCGGTGTCGGTGACCAGCACCACCGAGCCGAACAGGTTGGTCAGCTGGAGCTTGACGGTGCCCTGGTCGGTGACGGTCGCTGACAGGTTGCCGTCGGTGCCGGGGACGTTGCGGGTCCAAGCGCCGGCCGCGTTCTCGGTGATCCAGCGGGGGCTGTCGGCGCCGGTGCCGAAGTGGTGAACGCGGGTGGCGGTGGTGGACCAGCTGCCGTCGGCCTGCTTGGTGGCGGTGGTGCTGCCGTTGAGGCGGCCGGCGGGGTCGAGGGTCCAGGTCTGCTTCGTGGTCGCGGTCTCCTGGGAGGCGACCATGTCGTTGACCCGGTAGCCGAGGGCCGTGCCGCTCGGCGTGGTGAGCGTGCGGCCGAACGCGTCGTAGGTGTATCCCGCGGTGGTGATCCGGTCGGCGCTGTCGTAGGTGGAGTTCACCGCGGTGGCACCGGTGGTGGTGCAGGTGCCGTCGGCGGCCGGGCCGGTGGTGCTCTTCGCGGTGCGGTTGTAGTGGACGTCGTAGGTGTAGGTGCGGGTGGTGCAGCCGGCGGCGGCCGTGGACTGCTCGGCCTTGACCAGGCGGCCGAGGCGGTCGTAGGCGTAGGACTTGATGCCGTTGGTGCTGCTGTCCTTGGTCACCTGCCCCTGGGTGGAGACCTCCTCGTTCTGTGCCCAGACGACCTTGCCGTCGGAGGTGCGGGCGTAGGTGCGGGCGACGGCCTTGCCGGAGGCGTTCAGGGTGTCCCTGCGGACGATGCCGCCGGGGTAGGTCTGCTCGACGAGCTGGCCGTCCGGGCTGTACTTGGCCGTGAACTCACCGGCCTTGCTGTCGTTCACCGAGGTGAGCAGGCCGCGGGGTTCCTTGGTCCGGTCGTAGGTGTAGGTGGTGACGCCGGTGGGGTCGGTGACCTTGACCGGCTTGCCGAACTTGTCGTACTCGGTCGTGGTGGTCGCGCCGTCCGCGTCGGTGTAGGAGATCGTGCGGCCGAGGACGTCCTTCACGGTGGCGACGGACTTGCCGGCGGCCGTGGTCGACACGGCCTCGCCCGTCGCCGGGTCGTAGGCGGTGACGGCCTTCGGCACGGCCTGGCCCTCGTCGCCGGTGACCTCGGTGGAGACCGTCCGGTCGATGGCGTCGAAGACCGTCACCGTCGTCCGGGTCTTGCCGGCGTTGGTCTCGACGACCTCCTCGGCCTTGCCGGTGCGCGAGTACCGGGTAGCCTGCTTGACCGGCAGGGTGGTCGGCATCCGCGCCGCGTCGCCGCCGGTGATCGCGGCACCCGGCGAGGTGACGCACGGCTGGCCGGCCCACTCGGGACGGTTGGCGCAGGCCGCGTTGGCGGCGTTGGCGCCCGCCGTGTAGTAGGTGTACTTGGTGGTACTGGCGTCGGCTACCTCGGACCCGGGGACCCGGATCTCCTCGGGGTGGCCCTGCGCGTCGTAGCGGGTCGTGGTGGTGAGCTTGGCGCCCAGCGCGTCGGTGGTCACCGTGGTCGGCTTCTTCACCGTCCAGCCGGACGTGCCGCCGAGCGGCGTCCCGTAGCCGTTCTGGGTGACCCGCACCTCCGCGTCCGCGGCGTAGCCGTCGATGCGGGCGCCGTCGGTGGCGGTGGTGACCAGGTGGTACGCCTGGCCGTCGGGCTTGTTCTCGTCGTAGGTGTTGGTGTTGTGGTCGCGGACCACCACCGGCGCCCCGGCGGCGAGCGTCGGGTTGACGGTGCTCTTGGTCAGGGTGATGGTGTCCAGGCCCGCGTGGTAACGGTCGCCCTGGGTGCCCGCGTTGGTGCCGGTGACGGTGACCTTGAGCTCGTGGTCACCGCGGGTCAGCCGGACGGACCGGCCGGCGGTGTAGGGGGCGGTCGAGCCGGCGGGGTTGGCGTCGAAGGTGTCGATCGGCTGGCCGACGTTCTGGCCGTCGATCGCGAACTGGACGATGCCGTGGTCGCTGAAGCGGGTCAGCTGACCGGAGAGCACGTACTCGCCCTCCTCCGGCACGCTGACACGCATGACGTCGTAGGCGCCCGCCTGCGTGCCGGCCAGGCTGAGCTGCGCTCCGCCGGACCAGGTCAGCGCACCGTTGTCGTTGACGACCCGCACCGGCGCGGTGGCGCCGAGCTGCGGCAGCTTCTCCGCCTCCCAGGTCGAGGTGACCGGGGTGCTCTGGCCGTTGACCTGCTCGGTCAGCGAGGCGCGGTAGACCGGGCCGAGCGTCTCCGCGACGTCCTGGCCGTCGGCGGTGTAGACGGTGCGCGAGTCCAGCAGCCGGGCCCGCGACGCGGAGTCGGTCGGGAGGTTCAGCTCGGCCGTGTACCGGCCGGTGTCCGCGTGGGTGCCGAGCGCGATCGCGCGGTTGGTGGCCTCCAGGGATCGCACCACATGACCGTAGCGGTCGTACTCCTTGGTGTCGATGTCACCGCCCGGAGTCACGGACGGGGTGGCGGTGTTGACCTCCTGGCCGTTGGCGTTGAGGTAGTGCACGGTGGCCGGCTTGTAGCCGTCCTTGCCCGGCTTGACGGCGGTCGCCGTGTTGGTGCCCGGGTCGTCCTCGGGATCGAAGACGGCGGTGGCGTCGGTCGGGGCGTCCAGTTGGGACCACCTCGCCACCTCCGCGCCGGACAGGTCGTACGGACCGCCGGCCGTTCCGCTGGTCAGCGGTACGTCGTAGACGACGTTGACGGCGGTCTCGCCGTTGACCTGGTTCTTCGAGCCCTGGGTCAGGGCCTGGCGGCGGACCTTGAGCAGGCGCCCCGGGTCCTGGTCGGCGGCGGCCTTGCCGAAGTCGAAGTTCCACGGCAGCTGACCCGCCGGCGTGGCCCGGGTGACCCGGCCCGCGTCGTCGTAGCCGTAGGTGGTCTTCAGCGGCTGGGTCAGGCGCGGGTCCCAGGTCTCGGCCAGGCGGCCCTTGTCGTCGTACGCGTAGTGCGCGACCTCGACGGCCTCCTCCTTCGACGTCGCCGGGTTCCACGACCAGACCTTGACGGCCTTGACGCGGTCCAGGTAGTCACCGGGAGAAGTCGCGGTCGCCGTGGTCGACTTGGCGTACTCGTACTCCATGACCTCGCAGCCGCGCGGCAGCGGCTCCACCGAGCACCTGTTGGCGTCGTCCACCCCGGCCTCGACCGGCGGGATCACGCGCTTGACGAGCGAGCGGCCGTCGGTGGTGTCGTACAGGTAGCGGGTCGCCGAGGGGGCGCCCGGTCCGGTCTCGCTGACGACCTGGTAACTGTTCGAGCCGGCCTGGCGGGCGAAGACGGTCTTGGTCCCGTCCAGCTCGGTCAGCTCGTAGGTGGTGGCGTTGGTCTGCACGTCCCAGACCTGGTTGGGGCCGGCCCAGCACACCCACACCGAGGCGCCGTGGTCGGTGTCCAGGCACTTGCCGGAGTAGAGGCTGATGACCTGGCCGTCGGTGCGCACGTCCCACTTCTGGTTGGCGCCGCCGTTGCAGCCCCACAGCACCAGCTGGGTGCCGTTGTCCACCTGGCCCCAGGGGTTGTCCAGGCAGTAGCCGAGCAGCCGCAGCGTCTGGTCGTCGCCGCGGGTCCACTGCTGGTTGGCGCCACCGGTGCAGGTGGTGGCCTGGAGGTTGGCGCCGTTGCCGGCCGCGCCGTTCGGGACCTCCAGGCACTGGCCGCTGCTGTTCAGCAGCAGCGCGCCGGAGGTGGCCGCGACGGCCTTGAGCGTCAGCGACTCCGCGCCCGGCTCGGGGAAGAAGGTGCCGTCGGTGCCCTTGGCGAAGGTCAGCGTGCCGTCGTCGTTGCCCTTGATCTCGACCAGGTCGGACTGCGGGAAGGACAGCGAGCGGAAGTCGGAGCCGGCGCCCGCGTCGGGGCCGCCGGCCCACTGCGGACCGAACGGCGCGACGATCTCCTTCAGCGACAGGTCGTCGAAGTAGACCTCCTGGCCCGCCCCGGCGAAACCGTTGACCAGCCGGAACCACGCCTCGGTGGCGTCCTTCGGCACCGTCATGTCGACGCTCAGCTGCTGCCAGCCGTCCGTGAACGACGCCTTCGGCGACGGCACGTCCGTGTAGCCGGCCGGCGTCCGGTGGACGCCGACGAGACGCAGGCCGATGTCGGCGCGGTCGGGGTTCAGGCCGGTCGAGCCCGGCACGTAGATCCAACCGGTGAGCCGGTAGGTCCGGCCCGGCTTCATGCCCTGGCCGAGGTTGTATCCCGTGCCGATCTCGACGTAGGAGTTCTGGCTGCCGTTGGGCTTGACCAGCAGCGAGTCGGTGGAACTGTCGTGACCGCGCGCGGTCGAGCGGCTGATGTCCGCCGGACCGGCGGTGAAGCCGGCCGTGTCGGTGCCGATCTGGCGCTGGTTGGTGGTCAGGCGCTCGCCCTGGGTCTGCCAGCCGCGGTCCGTGCCCCGCGAGGAGGAGGTGCGGGTGACGGACATGCCGAACGCGCTGGTGTCGGTGGCACTGGTGCTGTAGTCACCGGTGAGCAGGTTCACGGAACCCGGGCCCGCGTCGGCGCTCGCGGCACCGTCCGCGTTGCGGTCCACGGTCAGGGTGTTCCAGACGGTGGTGTAGCCGTTGCCGGAGCCGTCCTCGGGGAACAGCTTGGCGCGCACCTGGACGACACCGCCGACGTTGCCGAGGGTGTCCAGGACGTTCCAGTTGGCGTGCGGGCCGAGGTCCGACAGCAGCGGCTTGTCCTCGGTGACCGGGGTGTTGTCCGCCTTGGTCAGGTTCACCCGGGGCACCGTGTACTCGGTGGCGCCGGGGCCGCGGCGGTACTCGTAGACCACCCGCTTGAACTGCGCCTGGGCGTCGACGGAAAGCTTGACGCGCTTGGCCGCCTGGGTGCCGTTCACCGGCGAGCTGATGCCGGCCTGGCCCACCTGGAACACGTACTCGGCCGCCTGCGAGAGGTTGCCCGCGCGGTCCTTGGCCTGCACCTTGAGCACCCGCCGGCCCTCGGTGGCCGGGGTGATCGAGGTGGTCAGGCCCGCCGTGGCGTTGACCGTCACCGGCGTGGTGCCGTCCAGGGTGTAGACGTACGCGGCCAGGTCGTTCGTCCCCGCGGGCGGGGTGAAGGTGAACGAACCGGCCTGGTTGGCCGCGCCGTGCCACGTCCCGTCCGACGGGTAGTCCGCCGAGGTGACGGTCGGGGTGCCGGGGGCGGTGGTGTCGACGACGAAGCTCGTGCCGGACCAGCCGGAGGACGAGTTGGCATCGGAGACCTTGGTCCACACCGAGTACGGGACGCCCTCGTCCAGCTTCGCCACACCGAGGTCGGCGGGACCCACCTGGAGGTAGGTGTTGGCCGGGACCTGCCGATAGATGCTGTTGACGAAGCTGCCGTTGCGCCACAGGTCGACGTTCACGCCGACCGTGCCGTCGTCGGGGTCGTCCGCGCGGACCTGGAAACGCGGCGTCGCGGAGTTGGTGTACCGCGGCTCACCCGGCTGCGAGGGCAGCACCTCGATGCCGGACGGCGCCGACGGCACCGCGTTGTAGGTGATCGAGATGTACGGAGGGACGTCGCTCTCGGCGGAGCCGAACCGCTTCCAGGACAGGTTGCTGTTCTCGTCCGTCGCCTTCAGCAGCAGGCCGTAGTCGGCGGAATTGTGCTGCGCGAAGTACCGGATCATGTCGGTGATGTCGGTGTTCGTCCAGGCGGACCCGTCCGGGGCGGTGCACTGGTGGCTGTCACCGCCGTCGACGTCGTAGGTCTCGTAGGTCCGGGTCCACATCTGGCCCCACTGGGGCTCGTTGCCCCACCGGGTCCACCAGGCCGCGCCGCCCGCGTTCCACACCTCCCACTGCTTCGGGACGCAGGAGGACGAGTGGTAGTTGAACAGGTGCAGCTTGGCGTCCAGGATCTGCTTGCCGTTGAACTGGCCGCCCGGGATCGTGAGGTACGAGCGCGCCTTGACGCTGCCGTTGTAGCTGCCCAGCTTGAGGTCCTCGGAGCCGGAGGCGTCCCAGTTCTCGTTGTTCTGCACATAGGTGTCGTACGTGGCGGAGACACCGCCCACCACCGGGTCGATGGTGACCGGGTACTGGGTGCCGGTGTTGGCCAGGAACGCCGCGTCGGGGGTGAACACCAGCTCGGTGTCCGCGCCCTGGCCGCGCAGCTGCATCGTCACCGGCGCGCGGTTCAGGTGCTCCTGCGAGGCCGGGTCCACCGCCGCGTCCCACATCACCGGCGACGGGATCTTCACGACGAGCCTGCCGGTCGTCTTGTCCAGCAGCTGGATCGAACCGTCCTGCTGCGCCGCGACGTTGAGGCCGGTGGTGTCGATCGGGATCGTCATCGTGCTGGCCTGGGCGACGGCGGAGCGGTTCTTGACGATCAGGAACTGCTCGAAGCCGGTCCGGGTCGCCTTGACCACGAGGTCGACGCCCGGCCGGGCGTCGACGTACGTCGCCTTGTTGCCCTCCAGCTTCGGCTTGGGCAGCCTGCCCAGCCAGCCGAAGCCCACCTTCTGGTCGCCGGAGCCGTAGCTGGCGAGTTCACGCTCCTGGAGCGTGGTGGTGGTCGAGGCCGGGGAATCCCCGGAGGCCGGCGCGCCGTTGGTACCCGGCAGGCTGTCGCCCACCGTGACGGTGGGATCGCCGCCCTCGAGGACGAGGGCGCCGGGGTGGGCCTTCGGCGCCACCTTGCCCGTCGGCGTCGGCGCCAGGGTGGTGTCCACCGGAACCCAGGAGCCGCCGGACTTCATCCGGACCGGTCCGGTGGAGCGATCGGAGGTGAGCGTGCCCTCCGGATTCGCCCACAGGGTGGTCGACTCGGTTCGCGCGCTCACCACTTCGATACGGTGCCCCTGAAGGCGGGCCGACAGCAGGGCCGAGGCCTCGTCGGGCGCTTCGGTGACCGTGCCGGCCGCCGCATTGGCCTGCGGTGTTTCCGGGGCCGGCGCCGCGAAGGCGGAGGAGGCGGTCAACGCTTCGACGGCCACGCCGGTCTGTACCAGCAGACCCAGCGTCACGGCCGCCGACATGGCGCGTTTCCAGCGCATGGACATGGAAGGGGTCCCGCCCGCCGCAGCGGGCGGGACCGTGGAACGTCGTGACATCAGATCCTCGTCGAGAGATCGCCAAGACGGTGCAAGCCTTCTGGCTCGGCAGAGAACCTTTCATGCCCTTGGAGTTCTCAGGAATCTTTAAGAGTTTCGATCGAATAACGATGAATCGCATGCGACTCATATTTCGGTCAAATCTTGGCTCTTGCCGTACAGCTGTGGGAATTTGGCCTCTCGGGTGCCCTTGTCGCCCATAGGGCGAACAGCCGGAAATCGCCTGGGCCGGTGGAATTGTCCGACGGTGGCCCGGGATCTGGATTTCCTTCCTCCATTTATAGTGGGAATCGGCGGCCCGGTGGAAGGGGAATTGCCGGTTCCGTCGTTCGCGGGCCGCACCGCACGGGCCTCGACCGGTTTCCCGGTCGGGGCCTGCCGACACGGCATCAGGGAGATCCGTATGGCCGACCACTTCCCGTATCGCATCGGGACCAGGAGAGGGGACTTGACGGTGATCTGGCGGTCCGGGGACGGCGATGAGCCCGATCGGCTCGCCGTGGACGAACTCGGGCGCCTGCTCGCGTTCCGGGAGCGCGCGCCGCTGCAGGAATGCTGTGATCGCAACGGCTGGGAGCTCATCCGGGAGGGCGAGGGCGACCTCGATCTGCTCGTCGTGCGGCGGTGGGCCGAGCGGCCGGACCTCGACTCCGCCTCGGCGGGACTGCTGCTGGAGGCCTGGAACTTCTTCGAGGACCTCGCCCGCAGCGTGCGGGCCGACCCGTCCCTTCCCGCCCAAGGACCGGTCCACGACAGCGCCTACGAGAAGATCTTCGGCGGCAGAGCCCTCGATCCGGCCGGCGGCGACGAGGCCTGGACGGTCGAGGAGACCGCGGCCGTGCGCGAACTCCTCCGCGCGGGGCTGGACCTCTGGGAACGGGCCGTGCGCGGGGCCGCCGCCTGATCGAAGCCGTGTCCTGGGTCGGGCCCCCTCCGCGCGTCGGCGGCTTCCAGGGGCCCGACACGCGCTCGGCAAGTGACCGGCGCCGTGACGGCGCCCGGTCGTCGTGGTCCGCCGGTCAGGGAGCGGCGGGGTCCTCGGGCAGCGCGGTGAGGGCGTCGCGCAGCATGGCGCGGGAGGTGATGCCGAGCTTCGGGTAGATCTGGTAGAGGTGGGCGCCCACCGTGCGGTGGGAGATGAAGAGGCGTTCGGCGATCTGCTTGTTGGTCAGGCCGGAGGCGGCGAGATCGGCGATCTCCCGTTCCTGGGCGCTCAGCGCGCTGCCGTGCGCGGCGTCCGGGCGGCGCCTGCCCCAGCCGGTCGCCCGCAGTTCCTTCACCGCCCGCTCGGCCCACGGCCGGGCGCCCAGTTCCTCGAAGGCCGCCAGCGCGGCGCGCAGCGGGGCCCGCGACCCGGCGGTGGCCCGGGCCCTGCGCAGCCGCTCGCCGTAGGCGAGTTGGACGCGGGCGTGGTCGAAGCGCCACCGCTGCCCGCCGGGGGTGCCGAGCGCCAGGGCGAACAGGCGCAGCGCCTCCTCGTCGTCCTCGGCGCACAGCGCGGCGGACGCCTCCGTCAGCATGGCGTGCCGGGAGGAGACGGCGGCGAGGCCGGCCTCGCGCATCGCCCGCACGTGCGCGGCGGCCTCCTCGCGCCGGTTGCCGCGGACGGCCGCCTCGACCAGGTGGGCGGCCACCCACAGGGCGTGCGGGGCGTGCGAGGCGAGGGTGCCGGCGGGGCTGACGGCGCCGGCGTGCTCGTGGGCGAGCGCGTAGTCCCCGCGACCCAGGGCCGCGACGGCCGCGGCGTGGTGGGCGTAGTGCGCGGCGCAGGGCGCGCCGTGCGACGCGGCCCAGCCGATGATCCGCCCGGCCGTCGCCAGGCTCTCCTCCGCGTGCCCGCGGGCACCGAGGACGATGGCGCGGATGTAGAGGAAGTACCAGGCGAAGGCGCTGTACTCGTGGTCCTCGCAGGCCCCCAGCCCCTCGTCGGCGAGCTCGACGGCCTCGTCCCAGCGCCCGGTGAGGTAGTCGTCCAGGCAGAGGTGGATGAGGGAGGAGATGTACCGCCGGGCCGGGCCGCCGTCGCGCCCCGCGCGCACCACCTGCCAGGCCGCGTCGCGGACCTCGCCGAGGCGGTCGAGGTAGAGGGCTCCGGTGCCGACCCGGGTGATCCGCACCGGGTCGGGCTCCCCGGACAGCGACGCCATGAGCGCGTCGAGCTGCCCGTGCGCCGCCGCCCCGGTGCGGGCCGGATCGGAGAAGGTCAGTCCCAGGACGGCCAGCACGGCCGGCGGCTGCGGGGTGAGGCGCCCGACGGCCCGGTAGTAGAACTGCCACAGGTCGTGCCGGGCGCCGAAGAAGCAGACCACCGCCAGCACGTGCAGCGCGTCGACCAGCGCCTTGTCGTCGGCCCGGTAGCCGTGCGCCCCGGCCGCGGACTCGATGGCGTCGGTCAGCAGCCGGTGGGCCGCCGCCACGTCGCCGTCGCCGTTCAGCATGAGCATCGCGGACGCGGTGGCGGAGTGCAGCGACGCCTCGGGGGCGGCCCGGCGGGCGTCGTCCAGGAGCTTGCGGGCGCTGGACAGGGCCCCGGTGGACTCGGCGCCCAGGTAGGCGGCCTCGGCGAGGCGGCGGCTGCGGTTCGGGCCCGCGGGGGAGAGGGACGCCGAGCGGATCAGCGTGCGCATCGCCCCGGCGGCGTCCCCGCGGCGCAGGGTCAGGCCCGCGGCGTGCTCCAGCAGCGCCGCGACGTCCTCGTCCGGCTCCACCGTGGCCTCGCCCAGGTGCCAGGCGTGCCGCTCGGGCCGGTCGGCGAGCGCGTGGGCGAGCGCCCTGTGCGCGGCGCGCCGCTCGCTGCTCAGCGCCTGGGCCACCACGGCGGAGCGGATCAGCGGGTGCCGGAACCTCAGCCGCTGCCCGCCCTCCTCGATCTGCACCAGCCGCTCGCGTTCGACCGGTGCGAGGTCCTCCAGGCCGGACCTGCTCCCGGCACGGCGGGCCGCCGCCTGCAGCACGCCCAGGTCACCGGTCCCTTCGAGGGCCGCCAGCAGGAGCAGCCGCCGGGCGGCGGCGGGCAGGCCGGTGACCCGTGAGCCGAACAGCGTCTCCAGCCGGCTGCTGAGCGGCAGGACCGCGGGGGAGTCCGCGGTGGCGGGCCGCAGGGCGGCCGGCAGCTCCAGGAGCGCCAGCGGATTGCCGCCCGCCTCGGCCAGCAGCCGCCGGCGCGCGCCGCGGGCGAGGCCGGGGAACCTGCTGCCGAGCAGCCGCGCCGCCGACTCGTCGTCGAGCGGCGGGAGGTCGTAGCCGGGGAGGGCGTCGGCCCCCTTGGGGCGCGGCTCGCCGGTGCGCGCCGCCGCCACGAAGCTGACGCCCAGTCCGGCCACCCGCCGGGCGACGAAGCCGAGCACCGCCGTACTGGCGTGGTCGACCCAGGGGAGGTCGTCGACGACCACCAGCAGCGGCTTCCCGCCGGCCACCGTCTGCAGCAGCCGCAGCACGGCGTTGGAGACGAGCAGCTGCTCCGGCGCCCGGCCGCCGTCGAAGCCGAGCGCCACCCGCAGGGCGTCGCGCAGCGCGCTGTCGAGGTGTTCCAGGGCGCCCAGGAACGGGAAGAGGATCTGGTTCAGGCCGGAGTAGCCACAGTCGGCCTCGAACTCCACACCCGCCGCCCTGAGCACCCGGACGCCGTCCGCCCGCGCGGAGGAGGCCAGCGCGTCCAGGACGGCGCTCTTGCCGACGCCGGCCTCCCCGGCCAGCAGCAGCGCACCGCCGCCGGCCCCGATCCGCAGCCGGTTGCGGACCAGCCGCAGGTCGTCGTCCCGGCCGATCAGCGGCTCCGCGGTGCCGAGTGCGCCGGACGCGCGCCAGTCCTCCACAGCTGTCCCCTCCCCAGGGCCTGCCGCGCCGTCACCGTTCGGGGGCCGCCCTTCGATCGGGAAGGGGTGTGCCTCCGCGTGGCCGCGAACGCGCTGGCCACGACCAGTATGCCGGACGGGCATGCTGGACACGATCTTGAGTCGGCGGGCGCGGGCGGCACCGTCCCGGCCGGTGCCGGGGAGCTCCGGGCGGCCTCGGTCCGGGTCGGCGCGAGCCTTTCCCTCGAAGCTGATGTGTCGTCATGTGGACCTCAGCTCAAGGTGGTTCAGGCCAGCCGGGGTCCGGTTCGGGTCAGCTCCCGGCATCGCGGTTCGTGGGCCGCCGGGCGGCGCGTACCGTCGAAAGGCTGGTCGGCATCGCTTCCTCGTGCCCCCGTACCGGTCCTCCGCTGCACGTCCTGCCCGCATCGTGTGAAACGCCGAGGTTGGGAGTCCTCTCGTGCCCGCTCTGCTGCACTACGAGATCGTCACGGATCCGACATCGCTCCACGTCTCCACCGACGGGGTCCCGTCGGTCGGGACGGTGTACGTGATCGCGTCCAACAGTCACCAGGCTTCGGTGAACTGGCAGTACATCGAGATCGAGATCCCGACCGGCAAGGACCCCGAGCACCTGACGGAGAATCCCGCCGCGATCAACGCGAGCATCAGCCAGACGGGCGGGCGGGTCTGGCGGGTGGCGCCGTCCGTCGTGCGGGAGGGCGACTCGCGGTTCCGGGCGAAGGACCCCTACGACGACTGGGTGGCCCTGCGCGGCGGCGAGGCCCTGGTCCTGAAGCTGGAGAACATCCCCGTCTCCCGCGCGGAGGGCCTGGTCAGGCTGAGCATCCACGAGCGGTCCTACGGCGGGGACGCCGTGGTGGCCGAACGGTCGGGCCACTACACCACGACCCTGGGCGTGACCAAGCAGACGTCGAAGGCGCCGCGCAACTTCCGCGCGGAGACCTCGCTGCTGGACGCGGACGCCGCGGCCCCCCTCGTCCTGCAGTGGGACGGACCCAACAACCTCGACTACTGGGTTCTCGACGCCGCGGGGAACGAGGTCCACCACGCTCCGGCGTCCCGGCAGGGCCCGGTGACGCAGGACAGTTACTCCCCGTTCCTCGACGCCCCGCAGCGGGGCACCACCTACACCCTGGTGGCCGCGGCGGCCGACGCCGGGCGGCCGCAGGCGGGCTACTTCCTCACCACCACCGTGCACGCCCTGGTCCCCGAGTTCGGGAGTGGCACGCGCACGCCGTGGATCGAGGGTGTGGCGGACAAGGGCCGTGTCCGCTTCTCCGCGGACGGCGTGGAGGTCCAGAAGGTCCAGGACGGCAACCACGTCCCGGGCAGGGTCGTGGCCGACAGCACCGACGTCCAGAGCGTGAAGACGGTGCTGGTGCGGGGTCGGGGCGAGGCCGACGGGTGGATCGACTTCCCGGCGAGCGGCATCAACGTCTTCCGCGGTCCGCAGCAGGAGGCGGGCAACGTCACCGCTAACCAGGCCGACGTGAGCAGCGTGAAGACCAAGTGGGTGCAGGGGCGGACCGACAGCGCCGGCTGGATCGACTTCCCGGACACCGGCATCGAGGTGTTCCACGGCCCGAACCGGGACCTGGGCACGGTGGACGCGGACACGGTGAAGTCGCGGCAGGTGCGGGGCCGGGGCGAGGCGGACGGCGGGATCGACTTCCCGGCGAGCGGCGTGAACGTCTTCCACGGCCCGCAGCAGGAGGCGGGCACCGTCACCGCCCACCGGGCCGACGTGACCGGCGTCAACACCGCCTGGGTGCAGGGCCGGGACGGCGGCGCCGGGTGGATCGAGTTCCCGCCCGCGGGCGTCAACGTGTTCCAGGGTGCCGGGAGCCGGCAGTGGGGGACCGTCGCGGCCGGCAAGGCGGACCTGGACGACCTGGTCACCGCCCGCGCGCTGGTGAAGGAGCGGCTGACCATCCAGGGCGGGCTGACGGTCGGTGACGTGCTGGAGACGCAGGAGGGCCCGTCCCGCCTGATCGTCCACGGCCGGCTGGAGGCGCAGGACGAGGTGCACGCCAACCGCGGCCTGGTGGTCGACGGCGACCTCACCGTCCACGGCGACGTCCGTCCGCTGCGGAACCTGGAGGTCGGCGGCACGGTCACCGCGAGCGACCTGACGGTCGGCGGCAAGCTGACGACCGGCGGCGGGTACGCCCTCACCGTCCACGGCGAGTCGGTCTTCGAGGAGAAGGTGAACGCCAACGAGAACCTGTCGGTCCGCAGCGGCGGCGAGTGGATCCTGCACGTCAGCGAGGAGAAGGTGTCGGTCCGGGACGCCTTCCGGGTCGGCGGGGAGTCGGCCTTCCACGGGAAGGTCAACGCCAACGACCACCTGTCGGTCCGCAGCAAGACCGCCGGGTGGATCCTGCACACCGCCGACGAGAAGGTGGCGATCCAGGCCGATCTGCGGGTCCACGGGAACCTGCACGCGGACAGCTGAGTCCGCCGTCACGCTTCGTGCTGAACCGGCGCCACTGCGTGAGAGACTGGCGCCGTCAGCGTGATCCGCGTGCAAGGAGAAGACATGGCCGAGCGCCAGAACGGCACCGTGAAGTGGTTCAACGACGAGAAGGGCTACGGCTTCATCACCCCGGAGTCCGGCCCTGACCTGTTCGTGCACTTCAGGGCGATCGAGGGGAGCGGCTTCAAGTCCCTCGCCGAGGGCCAGAAGGTGACGTTCGAGGCGGTCCAGGGCCAGAAGGGCTTGCAGGCCGACAAGGTCCAGGTCGTCGCAGGCTGACCGGGAGCGGCCGGGAGCGGGGTCCACGCGCACGCGTGGGCCCCGCGCGGTTTTCCGGGCGACTCGCCACCGACAGGTGTTTTTTCCTTGACAAATTTTTTTGTCGGTCGCACTCTGGAGACGTGCTGGACGTCGCTGTGATCGAAGAACCCGCCGCGGCCGAGGCGTCCCTGGACCCCATCCGGTCCCGGATCCTCGCCGCCCTGGCCGAGCCCGGCTCGGCCGCCATGCTGGCCGGGCGGCTGGGCCTGCCCCGGCAGAAGGTCAACTACCACCTGAAGGAGTTGGAGCGGCACGGACTGGTCGAACTCGCCGAGGAACGGCGCAAGGGCAACGTCACCGAACGGGTGTACCGGGCCACCGCCGCCTCCTACGTGATCTCGCCCGCCGTGCTGGCCGCCGTGAGCCCGGACCCGTCCCGCTCGCCCGACCAGCTCTCCGCCCGGTGGCTGCTGGCGCTGGGCTCCCGGCTGGTGCAGGAGGTGGGCACGCTGCTCACCGGCGCCGCCCGGGCCCGGCGGCGGGTCGCCACCTTCGGCATCGACGCGCAGGTGCGGTTCGCCTCCGCGGCCGACCGCACCGCCTTCGCCGACGAACTCGCCCAGGCGGTGGCCGTCCTGGTCAGCCGCTACCACGACGAGTCCGCGACCGGCGGCCGCACCCACCGGGTGGTCGTCGGGCTCCACCAGATCCCCGCCGCCCCCGCCCCCGCCCCCGCACCGGGCGACCCCACCCCCGCCGTCGAACCAGGACCGGAGCACGCACGATGACCCACCCGTTCGAGATCGAGCTGGAGACCGTCCTGCCGGCGAGCCCGGACGAGGTCTGGGCGGCGATCGCCACCGGACCGGGCCTGGACTCCTGGTTCATGGGCCGCAACGAACTGGACCCGCGCGAGGGCGGCACCGCGACCATGGAGATCGGCGGCCACCGCGAGGACGCGGTGATCACCGCCTACGAGCCCGGCAAGCGTCTGGCCACCCGCACCGCCACCGCCGGGAACGGCCGCTTCATGGCCTTCGAGTACCTCATCGAGGGCCGCGAGGGCGCCGCCACCGTGCTCCGCGTCGTGCACAGCGGCCTGCTCGGCGACGACTGGGAGGACGAGTACGACGCGCTGCGCAGCGGCTGGCCGTTCCACCTGCACACGCTGCGCGAGTACCTCGTCCACTTCCCCGGCCGCACCGGCGCCCCGGTCTTCGCGGTCGCCCCGGTGCCCGGGCGGCCGGCGGAGGAGCTCCGCGCGGCACTGGCCCGCGCCCTCGCCCTGCCGCAGCCGCCCGGCGTCGGCGCGCGAGTGCACGTCGAGCCCGCCGGACTGCCGACGCTGGACGGCGAGGTGGTCTGGGCGGACGGCGAGCGCTTCGCCGTCCGTGCCGCCGACGGCCTCTACACCTTCCACCACGGCGCCGGACTGGTCCTGATGTTCCACCACCTCTTCGGCCCCCGGCCGGAGGGCGCCGAGGCCGCCTGGCAGCAGTGGCTGACCGGCGCCCTCGCCTGATCCACCGCTTGCCACCGTTCACCCTCACCGACCACCGGGCACCACCGTTCACCACTGCTCACCACCGCTCAGCGAGGAAACACCATGCGCACCCTGATCAGCACCGCGTTCATCTCCCTCGACGGCGTCGTCGAGGGCCCCGGCGGTGAACCCGGTTACCGCAACTCCGGCTGGACCTTCAAGGACATCGAGTTCGTCCCCGAGGCGTACGAGATCAAGGGGCGGGAACAGGAGGAGGCCACCGCGGTGCTGCTCGGCCGGGTCAGCTACCAGGCCTTCAGCCCCGTGTGGCCGGACATGGCGGAGTTCGCCCGCTACAAGGAGCTGCCGAAGTACGTCGTCTCCAGCACCCTCACCGAGGACGACCTGGTGGCGAACTGGGGCGAGACCACCATCCTGCGCTCGCTCGACGAGGTCGCCGCTCTGAAGGAGACCGAGGGCGGCCCGATCATCGTCCACGGCAGCGCGGCCCTCAACCGGGCGCTCTCCGACGCGGGCCTCGTCGACCGCTACCACCTGCTCGTCTACCCGCTGCTGCTGGGCGCCGGCAAGCGTCTGTTCAGCGGCACGGACAAGGACGTCCAGAAGCTGAAGCTGGTCGAGCACGCGGTCTACTCCAACGGCCTGCAGAAGCAGGTCTTCGACGTGGTCCGCTGACGCCGCGGGACTTCCCGGCTCACCTCCGGCCGAGGATACCCCCCGGCCCCGTTCCGGCGGGCCCGCCGGGGTGGCAGCATGCGGGGATGACTGATCATCAGAACATCGTCGTGCCGCTGGTGAATTACGACATGGCCGAGATCCTCGGCGACACCCCGGACGCGTTCGGGGTGGCCGGGCTGGGGTTCACCTGGCGGTCCAAGGAGCACCACGTCGGGATCCGCGCGGAACCGGACGGCCGGCTCGTCGCGCACGCCGGACTGGTCGTCCTGCCGCTGTCGGCGGGCGGGCGGCACCTGGACGTCGTCGGGCTGGGTGGGGTGGCCGTCGCCGCCGAGCGGCGCGGGCAGGGCCTCGCCCGCGCGGTGGTGGACGGCGCGCTGGTCCGCGCCCGCGCCCTGGGGCCGCAGGTGGCGATCCTGTTCTGCCTCCCCGAGGTGGCCGGCCTCTACGCGCGCCTCGGCTGGCGCCCGGTGGAGGGGCCCGTCGAGGTCGAGCAGCCCGCCGGCCCGGTGGTGATGCCGCTGCGTTCGATGTGGTTCCCGTTGCACGAGGGCGCGCAATGGCCGGAGGGCGCCGTGCGGCTGCACTCCCTGCCGATGTGAGCGCGGGCGCCATGTGCGGCGACGGGGCGTGACGGGCACGATGGGCGCCCGGTGGGGCGCGCGAACGGACGGGTTGTCGGTGCCGCATGCGATGCTGGACCCGTGGTGTTCGATTTTGAGGCCGAGCTCTGGATCTGGGACGCCCGGCGCGCCGACAGCTGGACCTTCGTCAGCCTGCCCGTCGAGGCGTCCGAGGAGATCCGCGACGTGGCCGCCGGGCCGCGCCGCGGCTTCGGCTCGCTGCGGGTGCGGGTCACCCTCGGTGGCAGCACCTGGCAGACGTCGATCTTCCCGGACAGCACCCGCGGCTGCTACGTGCTGCCCGTCAAACGCGCCGTCCGCACGGCCGAGGACCTCGAACCGGGCGACCTCGCCGCCGTCACCGTCGAGCTCCTCGACCTCTGAGCGGATCCCTGGACCGAAGGGGCCCCTGGACGGACGGGCCCGCTACAGCTCCCGCTGGTACCGGTACGTCTCGTGGGTCGGCCGGTAGCCCAGGGACTCGTTGACCCTGCGCATCGGGGAGTTGTCCTCGGCGGTGTCGGTCACCAGGCCGGCCAGCAGCGGGTGACGGCCGCGCGCCCGGCGGATCGCCTCGGCCTTCATCCGCCGCGCGAGCCCGTGGCCGCGGTGCGCGGGCAGGACGGCGGTGCCGTAATGCAGACCGTCGCCGAGCCCGTCCGCCGGGACGACCAGCTCGGTGAACCCGGCGACCGCGCCGTCGGCGGTGCTGACGGCCGCCACCGTGTGCAGGTGCTCGCCGCGCTCCGCGACGGCCCGGGCCACCGCCCGCAGCCGCTCGACGTCCCAGGTCATCCTGCCGTAGTCGACCTCGCCCATCGGCATGTCGTCCATCGCCCGGCGCGCGGCCGCGTACGAGGCGGCGAGGTCGTCGGGGACGGTGCCGTCCCATGCCACCAGCCGGTACTCCGCGCCGGCCCCGCGCTCGGCGCCGGCCCCGCCCTCCGCGCCGGCCCCCTTCCCGAGGGCCCGCTCCCCGCCGGCCGCGTCCGCGCCCGCCGCCGTCAGGTCCAGCCGTGTGTGCCGCAGCGTCAGCGCCCTGCGGAACCCGCGCGCCGTCAGGAACGCCTCGCCCGCCGTCCCGTCCCCGGCCGGTGCCACCACGGCCCGCCGTCCCTCGGCGCGCGCCGTCGCCAGCGCGGCCTCCACCAGCCGCGAGCCCACGCCTCGGCGCCGCTCCGCCGGGTGCACCCGCACCGCCAGGTCGGCCAGGTGCGCCTGCCCGGGGTCGGTGGACAGCCGCAAGGACGCGGTCCCGACCGGGTTCCCCTCCTCGTCCTGCGCGAGCCAGACGAGCCGTCGGCTGTAGGCGTTGCGAGCCGGATCGGTCAGCGGGGTGACGCGGATCGACAAGTTCTCTCCAGGTGAGGCGGGCCGGGGGTACAGCTAGCTGTACCCCCGTTGGGCAGCTACCCGCAATGGCCGAAGGCCCGCGGAACGGAAGAGTCGACGCCGAAGGAACCACGCGATCGAGCGGACCGGAAGGCGGACGACATGCGGGTACAGGCAGGGCAGGCACCGGCAGAGAAGGTACGGGCAGGGCGGGTACGGGCAGAGCGGGTAGGGGCGGAGCGGGAACAGCGGGCGCCGTGGAAGGCGGAGGCGGCGGTGTTCCTCGCCGTCGCCTTCCCCGCCGCAGGCGCCCTGGGCGCGCTCCAGCCGGCGACCGGGATCCCGGACGAGATCGTCCAGCTCACCCAGTTCGGCCCGGCCGCCGGGGTGCTGGTGGCGGCGCTGGTGTGGCAGGAGCGGATCCGGGGGCGGCTGGCCGGGACGGGAATCGGCAGGCGGGCTGCCCGGGACGACACCGCGTGGGCGGGCCCGGGCCGCTCCGGGCGGCTGCTGCTGCTCACCGCGCCGCTCATCATCCTGCTGGCCGCCGGGGCCTACGGGCTGCTGGACGGCGACGCCCGGCTGACCGACCCCCGCTCCCTCGCCCACCCGTTCACGCTGATCGTGCTGGCCCAGCTGGTCGGGGCCTGCGGCGAGGAGATCGGCTGGCGGTGCTACCTCCAGCCGCTGCTGCGCACCCGCTTCGGGCCGGTCACCTCCTCGGTGGCGGTGGGCCTGCTCTGGGGCGCCTGGCACGTGCAGGTGTTCGCGCAGCGGCCCGCGTACGCGGGCGGCTTCCTGCTCGCCACGGTGGCGATGTCGGTCGTGCTCGGGCTGGGCCTGGAGGGCGTGCGGGCGAACCGGCTGCTGCTCGCCGGCGGCTTCCACACCCTGGTGAACCTGGGGATGCTGCTGACGATGGACGAGGAGGACGGCACGGTGCTGCCCATGGTGCTGTTCGGCGCCGCGTGCCTGGTGGCGGCGGTGCCGTGGGTGCTGCGGGCCCGGCGGCCCGGTGCGGCGGACAGCGCGGCGGACAGCGCGGCGGACGGGACGGCGTGCTCGATGGCGGGCCCGGCGGCGGACGGCACCACGCCGTACCGGGGCGAGGCGCCGTCGGTCGCGCCGGATAGGATCCCGGCGGCGCGGCACGGGGCGCGCTGAGGTGACGGAGCGACGGGCGGACATGGCGGCGGGGCGGGGCGGGGCGGCAGAGGCCGGCGCGGGGGCGGTGCCCACGGCGCGCGCCCAGGTGCGCGCGCTGGCCCGCTGCCAGCTGCTCTCGCTGTACTCCCTCGCGGTGAGCGCGGTCGGCGCGCTGGTGACGGTGACGCTGATGCTGCTCCCGATCGGGGTGGGCCGGCTGCTGCTGCCGGGCGCGGCGACGGCGCTGCGCCGGCTGTCCGACCGCTACCGCTCCTGGACGGAGCGCTGGACGGGCACCAGGATCAGCCCGCCCGAGCCCCTGCCGCCCGCCGAGGGCCCGCGCGGCCGGCGGGCCGTGGGCATCCTCGGTGACGACGGCTTCTGGCGGGACCTCAGGTGGTCGTGGCTGGAGCCCTGGACCGGCGGGCTGCTGGCCGCGGTGCCGCTCGGGCTCGTCGAGTTCGGGCTGTTCGGCGCGGTCGTCCAGCCCTTCGTCTGGCCGTGGCTCGGCCCCAGCAACTGGTACGCCTTCGTGCTCGTCGACTCCACCCCCTCGATGCTCGCCGCCGCCGTGCTCGGCCTGCTGTTCACCGGGGCGGGCCTGCGGCTGGCGCCCGCCGCGCTGGAACTGCACGCCCGCTGGAGCTCCCGGGCGCTCTCCGCGCCGTACAGCACCGAGCTGGAGCGGCGGATCGAGCACCTGACCGACACCCGCGCCGAGGCGCTGGACGAGCGGGCGGACGAACTGCGGCGCATCGAGCGGGACCTGCACGACGGCGCGCAGGCCCGGCTGGTCGCCGTCGGCATGGCGCTGGACGAGGCGACCCGGCTGCTGGACACCGACCCGGGCGGCGCCCGGGCCCTCCTGACCGAGGTGCGGGCCGGCTCGGCGCGGGCCCTGCAGGACCTCCGCGACCTGGTCCACGGCATCCACCCGCCGATCCTCACCGACCGCGGCCTCGGCGACGCCGTCCGCTCCCTCGCCCTGGACAGCTTCCTCGACGTGCACGTCTCGGCCGAGCTGCCGGGGCGCCTCCCGGTCCCGGTCGAGACCGCCGGCTACTTCGCCGTCGCCGAACTGCTCGCCAACGCGGCCAAGCACTCCGGCGGCCGCGAGGTGACGGTCCGCCTGACTCACGCGGACGGCACCCTGCGCGCGGTCGTCGAGGACGACGGCCACGGCGGCGCCCGGCTCGACCGGGGCACCGGTCTGCGCGGCGTGGTGCGCAGGCTGAGTACCGTCGACGGAACCCTCGCCCTGCACAGCCCGCCGGGCGGCCCGACCACCGTGACCCTGGAGATACCGTGCGAGATCCGCTGCGAGAACCCCTGCGCGTCGTCCTCGCCGAAGACCTCTTCCTCCTCCGGGACGGGTTGATCCGCACGCTCCAGGAGCACGGCTGCGAGGTGGTCGCCGCCGTCGACAACGGGCCGGCCCTGCTGCGCGCGCTGCGCGAGCAGGAGCCGGACGTCGCCGTGGTCGACATCCGGCTGCCGCCGAGCTTCACCGACGAGGGGCTGCGCGCCACCCTGGAGGCGCGCCGGACGCGTCCCGCGCTGCCGGTGCTGATCCTCTCCCAGTACGTCGACCAGCTCTACGCGCAGGAGCTGCTGGCCGGCGGCCAGGGCGCGATCGGCTACCTGCTGAAGGACCGGGTCACCCACACCGCCCAGTTCGTGGACGCGGTGCGGACCGTCGCGGGCGGCGGCACCGTGATGGACCCGCAGGTCATCGCCAAGCTGCTGGCCCGCAGCGACGCCCGGGGCAATACCGCCGAGCTCACCCCGCGTGAGCACGAGGTGCTGCGGCTGATGGCCGAGGGCCGTTCCAACGCCGCGATCATGCACACCCTGCACATCGGGGAGAGCGCCGTCGCCAAGCACACCGCGAGCATCTTCGCCAAGCTCCGCATCGAGGCCTCCGCCGACGACAACCGCCGCGTCCTCGCGGTCCTCGCCTACCTCAAGCGATGACGCTCGGTCAGTTCGCCCACGTCGCTTGACCTCACATCGATGTGAAGGTCGAGGATGGCGCCATGACCGACGATCAGAACGGATCAGCGAAGAACATCCCCACCGCGGTCCCGGCCGCGGCCCCCGCCGCCGTCCCCGTGGCCGTGCTCGGCCTCGGCCTGATGGGGCGGGCCCTGGCCGCGGCGTTCCTGCGAGCGGGACACCCCACCACGGTGTGGAACCGCACGCCCGGCAAGGCCGCCGGACTCGCCGACGGGGGAGCCCGCCCCGCCGCCTCGCCCGAGGAGGCGGTGGCCGCCGCCGAGCTGGTGGTGCTCTGCGTCTCCGACCACGCCGCCGTCCGCGGACTGCTCGACCGCCTCGACGCCGCCGGCCCGGGCCTGCTGGCCGGCCGCGTCCTGGTCGACCTGACCTCCGGCACCGCCGCGTCGGCCCGGGCGAACGCCGAACGGGTGGCCGCCACGGGCGGCGGGTACCTGGACGGCGTGATCCTGGCCGTGCCGCCGGCCATCGGCACGCCCGAGGCCGTGGTGCTCTACGGCGGCGCCCACGCCGACTTCGAGCGGTACGCGCCCGTGCTGCGCCGCCTCGCCCCGGACGGCACCACGCACCTGGGCGAGGACCACGGCCTGCCCGCGCTGCACGACTCCGCCGTGCTCGCCCTGATGTGGAGCGTCCTGAACGGCTTTCTGCACGGCGCCGCACTGCTGGGCGCGGCGGGCGTGGACGCCAAGGCCTTCGCCCCGCTCGCCGCCCGCTCGACCGTCACGGTGGCCGACTGGCTGGCCGGGTACGCCGACCAGATCGACGCCGGTGCCTACCCGGCCGAGGACGCCGCCCTGGGCACCCACATCGCCGCCATGGACCACCTCGCCGAGGAGAGCGCGGCCCTCGGCGTGAGTACCGAACTCCCGGCGTTCATCCGGGCGCTGGCGGGCCGGGCGCTGGCCGCCGGGCGGGGCGGCGAGAGCTACGCCGCGCTGGTCGAGCAGTTCCGCGGTCCTGCGCCCTCCGCCGGACCGGGCGGCGGAGAATGACCGCCATGACAACCGACTTCGACCCCCGCACGCTGCTCGCCGAGAGCCGCCTCGGCGTGCTGGCCACGATCAAGTCCGACGGGCGGCCCCAGCTCTCGCCCGTGATGCCGTACTACGACCGGGACGCCGAGCGGCTCTACGTCTCGATGGCGGAGGGCCGCGCCAAGGTGGCCAACCTGCGCCGCGACCCGCGCGCCGCCCTGGAGGTGACCCGCGCGGACGGCCGCGCCTGGGCCACCGCCGAGGGTGCGGTCACCCTGCTCGGCCCGTCCGCCGACCCGGCGGGGCCGGAGGTGGAGGCGCTGGTCGACTACTACCGGCGCGCTGCCGGCGAGCACCCGGACTGGGACGAGTACCGTGCCGCCATGGTCGCCGAGCGGCGTGTCCTGATGGTCCTCGCCGTCGACCACGTCTACGGCGCCCGGCTCGGCTGACACCCCCCAGGACGCCCCCCGGGGGGCGCGTCACACCCGGACCCCGGCGGCGCCCGCCGTCCGCAGTCCGCCGTCCCCGCCCGCCGGGGCGCCGGTCAGACGCGGGCGTCGGCCGGGGAGACCGGTCGGTGCATGGTGGTGACGGCCCCGAAGCCCAGGAGCGGGCGCAGGTACGGCGTCCGCGTGGTGCGGACGGCGGTGAAGCCGCGGCGCTCGTAGAGTGCGCGGGCCCGCGGGTTGACGTCGATGACGTCGAGGCGGACGCGGTGGCAGCCGTGCTCGGCGGCGACCGCCGCGACCTCGGCGAGCAGTCGCCCGCCGATGCCCAGGCCGCGATGCCCGGCGTCCACCGCGATGCCGTCCATCACCAGCTCGCCCGGCTCGGGGCCGCGGCCGAAGAGGGCGAGGACGGCCAGCCGGGGCAGGCCGCGGAACGCGCCGTAGGCGGCGAGCACGTCCCCGACCTCGCCGCCGGTCAGGCCGCGGCCGCCGAGCTGGTAGCCCGCCACACCGACCACCTCCCCGCCGTGCT
The DNA here is from genome assembly GCF_042885845.1 of Kitasatospora sp. NPDC058032. Classification (NCBI taxonomy): domain Bacteria; kingdom Bacillati; phylum Actinomycetota; class Actinomycetes; order Kitasatosporales; family Streptomycetaceae; genus Kitasatospora; species Kitasatospora sp. NPDC058032. Next base: position 64,121 of record NZ_JBHVRK010000015.1, read on the forward strand.
CGGCCACGATGCCGCGGTCGTGGTGGAGGTGCTCGGCGATGAACGCCTGCCCGGCCTCGGGCGGGCCGAGCGCCGGGCCGAGCTTGCGGCCGAAGGCCTCCCAGTACAGCGCGGCGACCCGTGGCTCCGCTCCGGCCGGTACCGCGCGCAGCAGCGTCGGACCGCCGTTCCCGTCCGTGGTTCCCATTGTGGTGCGCCCCTCTCGTCCGAACTTGCGCGATCGAGCATATAACGTTCATTCTCGAAGCGAGAGTTTCCATGGCGATAGTTTCTGGAGGGGATTCCATGGAGCGGACCCGACCCGCGACGACCACGACCACCGCCACGACCACCACCGCCGACCCGGACCGGGGGAGGGCCGGTCCGGCACGGCTCGCGGACGTCGACGCCCTGCGCGGCTTCGCGCTGTTCGGCATCCTGACCGTCAACATCACCTACCTCGCCTCCGCCTACCACGGCACCGGCGTCGACGAGCCGGGCCTCGGTTCGGCGCTCGACACCGGCGTACGGGCCGTGGTGGCGCTGCTGTTCGAGGCCAAGTTCTTCCTGCTGTTCTCGTTCCTCTTCGGCTACAGCTTCACCCTGCAGCTCGACTCCGCCGAACGCCGCGGCGCCCGCTTCACCCCGCGCTTCCTGCGCCGCCTGGCGGGCCTGTTCGTGCTCGGGGTGCTGCACGCCGTGCTGCTCTTCCCCGGCGACATCCTCACCACCTACGCGGTGCTCGGGCTGATCCTGCTCGCGCTGCACCGGATCCGGCCGCGCACCGCGGTGCGCACGGCCGTCGTGCTGTTCGCGGTGACCTCCACCGCCTACCTGCTGCTCGCACTGGCCCTGCGCGGCGCCGACGGCGGGGACCCGGCGGCCGTCGCGGCCGATGCGCAGCGGGCCACCGAGGCCCTGCGCGGCGGCTTCGGGTCGGTGGTCGGGGCGCACCTCGACCAGCTGCCGAGCGTGGTGTTCCTGCTGGTGTTCTTCCAGGCCCCGGCGGCCCTCGCGGCCTTCCTGCTCGGACTGGCGGCCGGCCGGCACCGGGCGCTGAGCGACCTCGCCCGGCACGAGCGGACGCTGCGCCGGCTGCAGGCGGTGGGCTTCCCGCTGGGACTGCTCGGCGCGGGCGTCTACACCTGGTCGGCGCTCGCCCACCCCGGTGTCTCCGCGCAGGTGTTCGCGCTCGGGGTGGACGTGATCACCGCGCCGGTGCTGGCCGCCGCGTACGCGGCCACCGTGCTGCGGATCGCCCGGGGGCGGCACGGCCGGCGGTTGGTGGCGGTACTGGCGCCGCCCGGGCGGATGACGCTGACCAACTACCTGACGCAGTCGCTGGTCTGCGTGCTCGTGTTCACCGGTGTGGGGGCCGGGCTGGTCGGGCGGGTGGCGCCGGCGGGGGTGGCGCTGATCGGCGTCGCGCTGTTCGCGGTGCAGGCGGTGTGCTGCCGCCGGTGGCTGACCCGGCACCCGTACGGGCCGGTGGAATGGCTGCTGCGCGCGCTCACCACGCTGTCCCGGCCGCGCTGGCGCGGCGCGGCGGACGGTGTCGCGGACGGCGCGGCGGCGGGGACCGGCCGGGCGGCACCGCCCGGCCCCCGCGAACCGCTCAGCTGAAGTCCAGCGAGCCCGTCCGGGTCCGCTTGAGCTCGAAGAACGCCGGGTTCCCGGCCAGCAGCCGCACGCCGTCGAAGACCCGGACGGCCTCCTCGCCGCGCGGGATCGCGTTGAGCACCGGCCCGAAGAACGCGGTGCCGTCGACGTGGATGGTCGGGGTGCCGACCTCCTCGCCGACCGGGTCCATGCCGGCGTGGTGGCTGCGGCGCAGCGCCTCGTCCCAGTCGGTGGTGTGCGCGGCCTCCGCCAGCTCCTCCGGGAGGCCGGTCTCGGCCAGCGCCTCCCGGACGAGCTTGTCGTCGGCCTCCCGGTCCTGGACGTGCAGCCGGGTGCCGAGCGCGGTGTAGAGGTCGCGCAGCACCTCGACGCCGTGCTGCTCGGCGGCGGCGACGCAGACCCGGACCGGGCCCCAGCCGGTGGAGAGCAGCCGCCGGTAGCGCTCGGGCAGGTCCTCGCGGCCCTCGTTGAGCACGGACAGGCTCATCACCCGGAAGGTGAGGTCGAGGTCCCGGTGCTTCTCGACCTCCAGGATCCAGCGGGAGGTGATCCAGGCGAAGGGGCAGACGGGATCGAAGTAGAAGTCCACGGTGTTGGTCACCCGGCCGAGCGTAGGAGCCCGGCGGACCGCCGGGAAGGGCCGGTCCGGCACGGAATTCCTGGGCCACTTGCCGGATCGGTCCGTCCGGCGCGCGCTGGGGGCGCCCACGACGCGCCCGGGCGTCAAAACCACCCGGATCGGTGACGCTCCGTCAGCGCCCCTGGTGGGCGGCCTCCCTCTCGCCGATGAATCGCTTCCGCCATTCGAGTGAATTCATGGCTTCCAATGTTTTCGATCATGGGCGACTATGCTGCCGCCCGGTCAGGCCCTCGCGAAGCCCTCGCGATGGGCGGTGAGGGACGAGGGCGGGAGCCGAGAAGATGATGGGACCGGCGCATTCGTTGTCCGGCGCGGCGGCGTGGCTGGGCGTGGGGGCGATCGCGGAGGCCATGGGCGAACCGATGCCCTGGCCGGTGCTGCTGACGGGGGCGCTGATCTGCGCGGGCGCCGCGCTGGCGCCGGACCTCGACCACAAGGCGGCGACCATATCCCGGGCGTTCGGCCCGGTGTCGCGGATCCTCTGCGAGGTGATCGACAACCTCTCCTACGCCGTCTACAAGGCGACCCGCAGCCGGCACGACCCGCGCCGCTCCGGCGGCCACCGCACCCTGACCCACACCTGGCTCTGGGCGGTGCTCTGCGGCGCCGGCGCCTCGGCCGTCACCGTGTACGGCGGACGCTGGGGCGTGCTGGTGGTGCTCTTCGTGCACATGGTGCTGGCGATCGACGGTCTGCTCTGGCGTCAGGCCCGGGGCTCCAGCGACGTGCTGGTCTGGCTGCTCGGCGCAGCCTCCACCTGGCTGATCACCGGCGTGCTGGACAAGCCGGGCAACGGTGCGCTCTGGCTGTTCGACCAGCCGGGGCAGGAGTACCTGTGGATCGGCCTGCCGATCACCCTCGGCGCGCTGGTGCACTGCCTGGGCGACGCGCTGACCGTCTCGGGCTGCCCGGTGCTCTGGCCGATCCCGATCGGGCGCAAGCGCTGGTACCCGCTGGGCCCGCCGAAGGGCATGCGCTTCCGGGCCGGCAGCTGGGTGGAGCTGAAGGTGCTGATGCCGGTGTTCATGGGCGCCGGCGGACTGTGCGCGGTGGGGGCGCTCGGCTACTTCAGCTGAGCGGGCCGCCGTGCGGTGGCGCCGTGCGAACGGGCCCCGCACTCGACCGGTTCCGCACGGACGTCGACATCGGCGACCACCTCACCGCCGACGGCGTCTCCGGAGGGATGTCCTCCGGTGCGGGGCCCGTTCGCACGTCGGGCGCGGGGTCAGTGCTGGTGGCCCGCGCCGTCGTGACCGGCCGGCGCGGTGGTGGGCGCCTCTGCGGTGGGCGCCCCGGTGGCGGCGGGTGCCGGGGTGCCGCCCACCGGGAGGGTGAACGCGGCGGTGTGCACGGTGCCCCGGTGCTGGAAGTCCAGGAAGAGCCGGTACTCGCCGCCGCTGGGCGCCGTGGTGGTGAAGGTGATCGCCGGACCGCCGGCCGTCGCGGCGCCCTCGGGCAGGTGGCCGTCGGGGTGGACGTGCAGATAGGCGAGGTCCCCGGCGCGCAGCGCGACCAGGTGGCCGGCCGCGCCGAGGTAGGGCTGGAGGTCGGTGACGGGCCGGCCGTCCCGGCCGACGTTCAGCGTCAGCTGCCCGGCCCGGCCCGGGGTGAGCTCGCCGTCCAGGGTGACGGTGTAGCCGTCGACGGTGACGGTCCGGCCGGTCGCCGGCAGCGGGGCCGGGCGCAGTTCGCCGGCGGCGTGCAGGTCGGCGCCCAGGGTCAGGCCCTCGGCGGCGTCGGCCGGGGTGAAGTCGGCGAACACCCGGTACTCCCCGGCGGCCGGCAGCGCGACGGGCGCGCTCCAGGTGCCGTCGGCGGCGCGGACGGGGTGCAGGTGCTGGAAGGTGGCGAGGTCGCGCGGAGCGACGATCAGGTGCAGTTCCTTCTCGTGGGCCGGGCGGTAGTCGGTGACCGGGCGGCCGTCGGCGCCGAGGACGCGGAACCTCAGCTCGGTCGGGGCGCCGGCGGTGACGAAGGGGTTCTCCAGGGCGAGGGTGTAGCCGCGTTCGGAGACCTGGAGGCCGCCGGGGAGCTGTTCGGCGGCTGCCGCTCCCGCGCTCGCGGCCGGGGCCGGGGTGTGCCCGGCGTGCGCGGCGGTGGTGGGGCGCGGGGCGGGCTTCCCGTCGCCGGTCAGGTGGCCGACGCCGTACGCGGCGCCGAAGGCGGTGGTCACCCCGGTGGCGAAGGCGGCGATCTTCAGTGCGGTGTTCATGGCGGACTCCTGGCGGCGCGGGCGCGGGCGCGGGCGTGGGGGCGGACGGGCTGGACGGGCTGGACGGGGCGGGCTCGGCGGGTGCGCCTCAGGCCCGCATCAGGCGGGCGATCGCCTGCGAGGCCTCGGCGACCTTGGCATCGGCCTCGGCGCCGCCCTTGGCGATGGCGTCCTGCACGCAGTGGCCGAGGTGGTCGTCGAGCAACTGGAGTGCCACCGACTGGAGCGCCTTGGTGACGGCCGAGACCTGGGTGAGCACCTCGATGCAGTAGCTGTCCGAGTCGACCATCCGCTGCAGCCCGCGGATCTGGCCCTCGACCCGGCGCAGTCTGCGCTGTACCTGGTCCTTCTCGTGGTGGTAGCCGTTCATGGGAATCTCCCCCGGATCGTCGAGCTGGTCCTCCGATGCCCTCGATTAGATACCCCCGGGGGGTATGACGTCAAGGATGGCCTCTGGCGGTCGAGGGGTTGCATGGCATACCCCCCAGGGGTATAAAGGAGCCATCACAAGGGGATACCCCCACCAGGTATCTCCAGGGTGCTACCCACCTCATGGAGGAACCCATGTCCTGCTGCTCCGCCGACGGCACCTGCTCCACCGGCGCGACCGTCACCGTCGACCCCGCCGCCGTCACCACCGTGACCACCGTCTACGCCGTCGCCGGGATGACCTGCGGCCACTGCGAGCAGGCCGTCGGCAAGGCGGTCTCCGCCCTCCCCGGCGTCACCGCCGTGCGCGTCGACGTCCCGGCCGGCCTGGTCACCGTCTCCGCCGAGGCGGAGCTGGACGAGGCGGCCCTGCGCGCCGCCGTCGACGACGCCGGTTACGAGCTCGCCGGCCGGGCCTGATCACCCGGCGGGCCCGGGGCCCGGCGCCCCCGCCGCTTCACCCGCCCGAACCCCCTGGGGGTATCGGGCCCCGGAACCTCGACCCGCCCCCACCGCCTCACCGACGACCCACGAGGAGCCCAGATGACCACCCAGGCACCCGCCTCCACCGAGGTGGAACTCCAGATCGGCGGCATGACCTGCGCCTCGTGCGCCGCCCGGATCGAGAAGAAGCTCAACCGCATGGACGGTGTCACCGCCACCGTCAACTACGCCACCGAGAAGGCCAGGGTGAGCGTCACCGGCGCCGTCGAGGTCGCCGATCTGATCGCCACCGTCGAGGCCACCGGCTACACCGCCGCCGTGCCCCGCCCCGCCACCGCCGAGCCCGCCGGCCCGGACGGCGGCGCCGAGCCCGCCGACGAACTCGCCCCGCTGCGCCGGCGGCTGATCACCGCGCTCGCCCTGGCCGTCCCGGTCATCGCGATGGCGATGGTCCCGGCCCTCCAGTTCGACAACTGGCAGTGGCTCTCGCTCACCCTCGCCGCCCCCGTCGTCACCTACGCCGCCTGGCCCTTCCACAAGGCCGCCTGGACCAACGCCCGGCACGGCGCCGCCACCATGGACACCCTGGTCTCGCTCGGCACCGGCGCCGCCTTCCTCTGGTCGCTGTGGGCGCTGTTCTTCGGCCACGCCGGGATGCCCGGCATGCGGCACGGCTTCGAGTTCACCATCGCCCGCTCCGACGGCTCGTCCAACATCTACCTGGAGGCCGCCGCCGGCGTCACCGCCTTCATCCTGGCCGGTCGCTACTTCGAGGCCCGTTCCAAGCGCACCGCGGGCGCCGCGCTCAAGGCGCTGCTGGAACTCGGCGCCAAGGACGTCACCGTGCTGCGCGGCGGGGCCGAGGTCCGCGTCCCGGTCACCGAACTGACCGTCGGCGAGCTGTTCGTGGTCCGCCCCGGTGAGAAGATCGCCACCGACGGCGTGGTCGTCGAGGGCGCCTCGGCCGTCGACGCCTCGATGCTCACCGGCGAGTCCGTGCCCGTCGAGGTCGGCGTCGGCGACACCGTCACCGGTGCCACCGTCAACGCCGGCGGCCGGCTGGTCGTCCGGGCCGCCCGGGTCGGCGCCGACACCCAGCTCGCCCGGATGGCCAAGCTCGTCGAGGACGCCCAGAGCGGCAAGGCCGCCGCCCAGCGGCTCGCCGACCGGATCTCCGCGGTCTTCGTGCCGGTCGTCATCACGCTGGCCCTGGCCACCCTCGGCTACTGGCTCGGCACCGGCGAGGGCTGGACCGCCGCCTTCACCGCCGTCGTCGCGGTGCTGATCATCGCCTGCCCGTGCGCCCTCGGCCTGGCCACCCCGACCGCCCTGCTCGTCGGCACCGGCCGCGGCGCCCAGCTCGGCATCCTCATCAAGGGCCCCGAGGTGCTGGAGAACACCCGCCGGGTCGACACCGTCGTCCTGGACAAGACCGGCACCGTCACCACCGGCCGGATGACCCTGCTCGCCGTACGGACCGCCGAGGGCGTCACCGAGGAGCAGGCGCTGCGCCTGGCCGGCGCCCTGGAACACGCCTCCGAGCACCCGATCGCCGCCGCCATCGCCACCGCGGCCGCCGAGCGGCTCGGCACCCTGCCCCCCGTCGAGGGCTTCGAGAACATCCCCGGCCTGGGCGTCCAGGGGGTGGTGGGCGGCCACGCCGTGGTCGCCGGCCGGGAGGCCCTGCTCGCCGAGTGGTCGCAGCACCTGCCCGCCGCGCTCGCCGAGGCCAAGCGCGCCGCCGAGGCCGCCGGCCGCACCGCCGTCGCGGTCGGCTGGGACGGCGCGGCCCGGGCCGTCCTGGAGGTCGCCGACGCGGTCAAGCCCACCAGCGCCGAGGCCATCGCCGAACTGCGCGCCCTCGGCCTGCGGCCGGTGCTGCTCACCGGTGACAACCGGCTGGTCGCCGAGGCGGTCGCCGCCGAGGTCGGCATCCCGGCCGAGGACGTGATCGCCGAGGTGCTGCCCGAGGACAAGGTGGCCACCGTCGAGATCCTCCAGGCCGAGGGCAGGATCGTCGCGATGGTCGGCGACGGCGTCAACGACGCCGCCGCACTCGCCCAGGCCGACCTCGGCCTCGCCATGGGCACCGGCACCGACGCCGCCATCGAGGCCGCCGACCTCACCCTGGTCCGCGGCGACCTGCGCTCGGCCGCCGACGCCATCCGGCTCTCCCGCAGGACCCTCGGCACCATCAAGAGCAACCTGTTCTGGGCGTTCGGCTACAACGTCGCCGCCCTGCCACTGGCCGCCGCCGGCCTGCTCAACCCGATGATCGCCGGAGCGGCGATGGCCTTCTCCTCGGTCTTCGTGGTCGGCAACAGCCTCCGGCTGCGCACCTTCCGCTGACCGCCGGCCCGCTGACCGAAGGCCGGCCGACGGACGGAGCCCCCCGGAACCACCCGGTTCCGGGGGGCTCCCGCGCGTCCGGACCGCACTGGCCCGATGAGGGGACACCGCCGAGGCGTTCCCGCAGGTCGGCGGCCCCGTCGCATAGCCTGTCGCCCTGTCGCCCCGCCGTCGGACGGACGGCATCCGGGGCCGTGGACAAGGGGTGCAGGGTGGCTTCCTCGGGAACGGACGGCGCGGGCGGCTCGTACCGCCCGCGCCGCAGGACGCGGGTCCCCGGCTCGGTCGCCGGCGGCACCCCGCGCGAACAGCGGTTCCGCGCCTGGCTGCTGGAAGGCCTCTCCGACCGGGCCAAGCAGCACCCCGGCCCGCACGCCCAGGCCCCCGCCGAACAGAGCCGCCCCTGGTGGCGGGTGATGTGCCTGACCGGCCTCGACTACTTCTCCACCCTCGGCTACCAGCCCGGCATCGCCGCCCTCGCGGCCGGCCTGCTCTCCCCGGTGGCCACCGTCGTGCTCGTCGTCGTCACCCTCTGCGGCGCCCTGCCCGTCTACCGCCGGGTGGCCGTGGAGAGCCCGCACGGCCAGGGCTCGATCGCGATGCTGGAACGCCTGCTCTCGTTCTGGAAGGGCAAGCTCTTCGTGCTCGCCCTGCTCGGCTTCGCCGCCACCGACTTCATGATCACCATCACCCTGTCCGCCGCCGACGCCACCGCCCACCTGGTCGAGAACCCGCACCTGAACAGCGCCCTGGCCGGCCGGCAGGTCCTGATCACCCTGGTGCTGGTCGCCCTGCTCGGCGGCGTCTTCCTCAAGGGCTTCAGCGAGGCGATCGGCCTGGCGGTCGTTCTGGTCGGGGTCTACCTCTCGCTCAACGTGGTGGTCGTCGTCACCGGCTTCTACCACCTCTTCAAGTCCCCGCACGTGGTAGGCGACTGGGCGGACGCGCTCACCGCCGAGCACGGCAACGTCATCGCGATGATCGGCGTCGCACTGGTCGTCTTCCCGAAGCTGGCGCTCGGCCTGTCCGGCTTCGAGACCGGCGTCGCCGTCATGCCGCACATCGAGGGCGACCCGGACGACACCGAGGAACGCCCCGCCGGCCGGATCCGAGGCGCCCGCAAGCTGCTCACCACCGCCGCGCTGATCATGAGCGTCTTCCTGATCACCACCAGCTTCATCACCACCCTGCTGATCCCCAAGGCGGCCTTCGAGGTGGGCGGCCAGGCCAACGGCCGAGCGCTCGCCTACCTGGCCCACGAGTACCTGGGCAACACCTTCGGCAGCGTCTACGACCTCTCCACCATCGCCATCCTCTGGTTCGCCGGCGCCTCCGCGATGGCCGGTCTGCTCAACCTGCTGCCGCGCTACCTGCCCCGCTACGGCATGGCCCCGCACTGGGCGAAGGCGGTGCGGCCGATGGTCATCGTGCTCACCCTGATCGCCTTCCTGGTCACCTGGATCTTCGACGCCAGCGTGGACGCCCAGGGCGGCGCCTACGCCACCGGCGTGCTGGTGCTGATCAGCTCCGCCGCCATCGCCGTCACCATCGCCGCCCGCGCCGCCCGCCAGCACGGCTGGACCATCGGCTTCGCGGTCATCGCGGCCGTCTTCCTCTACACCACGGCCCTCAACATCGCCGAGCGTCCGGACGGCGTGAAGATCGGCGCCTGCTTCATCGCGGCCATCGTGCTGCTCTCCTTCCTCTCCCGCCTCAAGCGCGCCTTCGAACTCCGGGTCACCGACATCGTCTTCGACGAGGCCGCCGAGCGCTTCGTGCACGACTACACCCACCGTCCGCTACGGCTGATCGCCAATGAGCCGAAGGGCCGCGGCCTCGCCGAGTACCAGCGGAAGAAGCAGCAGATCCGCGCCCACAACGACATCCCCGCCGAGGACGACCTGGTCTTCGTCGAGGTGACGGTCCGCGACCCGTCCGAGTTCGAGGCGGTGCTCACCGTGCACGGCGAGGTGCTGCACGACCGCTACCGGCTGCTCAGCCTGGAGAGCTCCAGCGTGCCCAACGCCCTCGCCGCGCTGCTGCTCGCCGTGCGCGACCGCACCGGCCAGCAGCCGCACATCTACTTCGAGTGGACCGAGGGCAATCCGTTCGCCCAGTTCCTGCGGTTCTTCCTGTTCGGCCAGGGCGAGGTCGCGCCGGTCACCCGCGAGGTCCTCCGCGAGGCCGAGCCGGACCCGGCCCGCCGGCCGCGCGTGCACGTCGGCTGAGCCCCCAGGGACCTGGGGCTTGTGCCGACGCGCCGTCAGCTGCCTACCATGGCGGCTCCACCGGCCCCACCCGCAGAGGAGCAACGCCCGTGCGCCATCGCAGGATCGGCTCGATCGCCCTCACCGGTGCCCTCGCCCTCGCCGCCCTCGGCAGCGCCCCCGCCGTCGCGTCCGCCGGTGCCTCCTCACCGTCGGGCGGCGCCCGGTACGGCGTCGAGGTGTTCGGCGAGGACGGCTCGATCGGCCGGGCCACCGTGCCCGCCGCCTCCCCGTACCTGGCCGCCGGCCGGCCCGGACTCGCGCCCGCCGCCGGGGACGGCGAGGTCACCACGATCCTGCGCAACGGCGAACCCGCGGGCAAGGTCGACGTCGTCGTCATCGGCGACGGCTACACCGCGGCCGAGCAGGACAGGTTCCGCGCCGACGCCGCCGCCAAGTGGCAGGACCTGAGCTCCGTCGAGCCGTACGCCTCCTACCGCGGCCTGTTCAACGTCTGGGCGGTCGCCACCGTCTCCGCCGAGTCCGGCATCACCGGCGACCCGGACCGGGCCACCGTCCGCCACACCGCCCTGGGCTCCTACTTCTGGTGCGACGACATCGAGCGCCTGCTCTGCGTCGACACCGACGCGGTCGAGAAGTACGCCGTCAAGGCGCCGGAGGCCGACCTCGTGCTCGTCGTCGCCAACACCGCCAAGTACGGCGGCGCCGGCTACAACGTCGCCTCCCCGCTCGGCTACGACGGCATCGCCACGGTCGCGGGCGGCAACCCGAGGGCCGGCCAGGTGGCCATCCACGAGACCGGCCACTCGGTCGGCAAGCTCGCCGACGAGTACTTCTACGACGGCGACGACGTCTACCCGGCGGAGGAGGGCGAGCCGGAGGTGTCCAACATCAGCATGTACACCGCCGACCGGCTGGCCCGTGACCACCTCAAGTGGTACCGCTGGCTCGGGCGGACCTCGCCCGACGGGGGAGTGGTCGGCGCCTACGAGGGCGCCAGCTACTTCCCCAAGGGGCTGTACCGGCCGACCGAGAACTCGATCATGCGTTCGCTGGGGCGGCAGTTCAACCTGCCCGGGCGGGAGGCGATGATCGCCGGGTTCTACCGGCACGCCGTCCCGCTCACCAGCCCCACCCCGGCCGGCACCCCGCTCACCCGCGCCGACCGCCTCAGCATCGACCTCCCGGTCGCCGGCACCGCCCTCACCTGGTCGGTGGACGGGCGCGAGCTCCCGCAACTGCGCGGCCGCACCGACGTCAACCTGCGCACCCTCCCGCTCCCCGGCCCGCCCGGCCGCGTCCACACCCTCACCGCCACCGCCACCGACACCACCCCCGCCGTCCTCGACCCCGCCCTGCGCCCCCGCCTCACCGCCACCCTCACCTGGCCCGTCACCCGCTGACCAGGCTGTCGGCGCAGGAAGTCGGCGGGTCCGACCTCCTGCGCTGGTGGGGGAGCGGGGCGTCAGATTGCTGCGAGCACGGCCTCGTCGTAGCCGGTGACGGTGGTGAAGCCGAGGCGGCGGTAGAGGGGGAGGGCGGCGGGGTGGCCGGCGCGGACGTTGAGGCCGATGTGGTCGGCGCCGCCCTCCGCGAGGAGCTCGCAGAGGCGGGCCGTGCAGGCGGCGGCGAGGCCCCGGCCGCGGGCCTCCGGGTGGGTGGTGACATTGCCGATCACCGCCACCCGCCGTTCCGGGGAGGACACGTGCACCCCGGCCGTGGCGACCAGCCGGCCCGCGTCGTCCCGGATGCCGACGTACGGGCCGGTGGTCAGCATCCGCTCGTCGAACCAGTTGTCCGGGTAGCCGGCGGCGAACAGGGCGAGCAGGTCCGGCAGGTCCGCCGCGCCGAGCAGCCCGGCCTCGCGCCCGAGATGGGGCGCGAGGGCGGCGCGGTCGGTGAGCGCCATCCGCAGCATCGCCGTCCGGTGCTCGGCCCGGTAGTCCGGGGCGAGGGCGTCCACCCCGCCGGTGGTGAGGTGGGCGAGCAGACGCCGGGGCAGTACCGGCCGCATCGCCCGGAGCAGCCCGGCCAGCTCGTCGGCGCGTTCGGGCCGGGCCAGGCCGAGCAGGGTGGGCACCTCCCCGACGGCGTACAGCAGCGCCACCGGACCGTCCGCCGAGGCGGTGTACCAGGCGGTGTGGGACCAGAACGGCTCGTCCAGGTCGCCGAGTTCGAAGAGGTGCAGTTCCGGGTCGCGGCCGAAGCGGTCGGCGAGCGCCGCGCGGTCGTGCAGGCTGGTCAGCGGGGCGGAGGAGGAGTGCTGGGGCATCCGCCGAGCCTACGCCCGCCGCCCCGCCACCGGGCCGGCCGGGCCGAGCAGGGCCCGTAGGCGGCCGGCCGGCGGTCCGGTGCACCACCTGGGTCAGGTGCGCCTGGTCGCTGAACCCCAACTCCTGGGCCAGCAGCGCGAGTCGCGTCTCGCCCTCGGTCAGCCGCTCCAGGGCCGGCGCGACCCGCAGCCGCCGGGGAGGGCGCGGCGGGAAGGTGGTGGTGGCCGGCGCCCCGGACGGGGGTCGGGGCGCCGGCCCGGTCCGTCGGCGGCCGCGGACACGGGCACGCTCTGACGGCGCTCTGGCGGGACGGGCGGGGGTGTGGTCCCATCGCCGGAGGGAGCGGGTGGGGGCCCGCCGGAGCCGAGAGGGGCCGGGTGACATGGGTGAGCAGCCGTTCCGCACCGCCGAGACCGAGGACGCCCCGGTCGTCCGCGCCCCGGACGGCGCCGTCGTCCGGCCGCTGCTGGTACTGGAGGGCCTCGGCAGTCAGGCGGTCTTCGAACTCGCCCCCGGCGCGGTGAGCAGGGCGGTGTCGCACAGCACCGTGCAGGAGCTCTGGTACGTCATCGGCGGCAGCGGGCGGATCTGGCGGCGGCAGTCCGGCCGGGAGAGCGTGGAGCTGCTGCGGGCGGGGACGGCGGTCTCGGTGCCGCTGGGGACGGCCTTCCAGTTCCGCGCCGACGAGGACGGCCCCGGCCCGCTGCGGATCGTCGCCCTGACCGTGCCGCCCTGGCCGGACGGCTCGACCACGGAGGCCCGCCCCGAGTCCGGCCCCTGGCAGCCCACGGTGGGCTGACGGGTGGCGCGGGCCCGGGGCGGGCGGGGGCGGTGCGGCTCAGAGCGGCAGGACGAGTTCCTGCCCCGGCTGGATGAGGTCCGGGTCCTCGCCGAGCACGGCGCGGTTGTGCTCGTACAGCTCGGGCCAGCCGCCCTCGATCCCGAGTTCGGCGGCGATGCTGTCGAGGGTGTCCCCGTCGCGCACCGTCCAGGTGCCGGACCCGTCGGCCGGGGGAGGCGCGGAGGGTGTCCCGGTCGTGGTCTCCTCCTCGTCGGCCGGTGCCTGGCGGACCGGTGCCTGGCGGACCGGCTCCTGGTGCGCCGGTGGCTTGTGGGCCGGCCGGCCGGCGACCGGCGGCCGTTCGCTGGTGCGGCCGGCGCGGGTGCCGCAGACCGGCCACGGCTTGAGGCCGCGCCGGTCGGCGAGCCGGTCGGCGACGGCGATCTGCTGCTCGCGGCTGGCGAGGTCGGGACGCGGCGCGTAGGCGAGGCCGCCGTTCTCCCGCCAGGTCGGCTGGTCGAACTGGAGGCCGCCGAAGTAGCCGTTGCCGGTGTTGATCCTCCAGTTCCCGCCGCTCTCGCAGGCGGCCACCCGGTCCCAGTCGATCACGGCCCCCCGTTCGGTGCCCGCCCCACCTCCTAGACCCGGTGGCGCGGCGTGCGCCGCGGGGGCGGCGAGGACGGCTGCGGCCAGGGTGCAGGCGGCGGTCGGAAGCAGTCGGCGCAGGTGCGCGGTGGGGGGCATGCGCGGCTCTCAGGTCCGGGGACAGGGGCGTGTGCCGCTCGGGAGCGGCGCGTTCCCACCGACGCACACCCGGGGCGCCGACACGTCGTCGACACGTCGGCCGGGTCACCCGGGCGGCCTCGCGCCACCACCCGACCGGCCCCCCGGCCGAAGCCCGCCGCGCCCCGCCGTTCCGGCAGACGACGGCCCCCCGGCGCGAACGCCGGGGGGCCGGGGTGGAGCGTATTCGAAAAGACGGTGAAGACGCAGGTCAGCGGGCCTGCTGGCGCTCGGCCGCAGCGGCCGTCTGCTTGCGCCGCTTCTCCTCCTTCTCGTGCTTGTCCTTGACCCGGACGGACTCCTTGCGGACCTCCGCCTGGATCGTGCGCTCACGCTGGAGCCACTCCGGGTTCTCGTCCCGCAGCTCCTCGATCTGCGCGGTGGTGAGCGCCTCGGTGATGCCGCCGCGCGCCAGGCCGGACGCCGAGACGCCGAGCCGCGAGGCCACCACGGACCGCGGGTGCGGGCCGTTGCGGCGCAGGTCCTGCAGCCACTGCGGCGGCTCGGACTGCAGGGCGGTGAGCTCCTCGCGGGAGATCACGCCCGACTGGAAGTCGGCAGGGGTGGCGCCGAGGTAGACCCCGAGCTTCTTCGCCGCCGTCGCCGGCTTCATGGTCTGCGTGGTCTTCTGCTTGAGCGATGTCATGGTGACCAGGGTAAGCGAGCGGCGGGGGCCGCCTGTCACGGTCGGTAGCCTTGGTCGGGTGACAGAGATGCAGGTGACACCCTCGTTCCGGCTCGCGTACGTCCCGGGCGTGACCCCCGGCAAGTGGGCGCGCGTCTGGTCGGAGCGACTGCCGGACGTTCCGCTCGCCCTGGTCGCGGTGGACGCCGCCGACGGCGAACCGACGCTGCGGGCGGGCGGCGCGGACGCGGGCCTGGTGCGGCTGCCGGTCGACCGGACCGGCCTGAGCGCCATCCCGCTGTACACCGAGACGACGGTGGTGGTGTTCCCGAAGGACCACTGGCTGGCGGCGGCCGAGGAGGCCACCGTCGAGGACCTCGCCGACGAGGTGGTCTTCCACCCGCTCGACGACACGCTCGAATGGGAGCAGCTGCCCGGCCGGCCCGCCATCGAGCGGCCGGCGACCACGGCGGACGCGATCGAGCTGGTCGCGGCCGGTGTCGGCGTCCTGCTCGTCCCGCAGTCGCTGGCGCGGCTGCACCACCGGCGCGACCTCACCTACCGGCCGATGGCGGACGCCCCGCAGTCCCGGGTCGCGCTGTCCTGGCCGGAGGACCGGACCACCGACCTGGTGGAGGAGTTCATCGGCATCGTGCGCGGCCGGACGGTCAACAGCTCCCGCGGCCGTGGTCAGAGCGCCGCCGCAGCCGCGGCCGAGCCCAAGGGCGGCACGACGAAGGGCGGCGCCGCGAAGGGCAGTGCGGCCAAGGGCGGCGGCGCCGCGAAGAACACGGGCAAGGGCACCGGCGGCCGACCGGCCACGGGCCGCGCCACCGGCGGCGGCCGCCCGCGCGGCGGCTCGGGTTCCGCTTCCGGTGGTTCGGCGGCTGCCCGTCGGGGCCGTCCGAAGCGCCGCGGCTGACCCGGGGCGAACAGGTCCGCGCCGGTCGCCTCACCCGGCGGCGTTCCGGCGGGCGGCCAGGGCGTTCAGCAGGGCGGCGCCGCGCTCGGCGTCGTCCACGCTCACCGCGAAGTCCGTGCCCTCGCGGGGGCTGATCACCAGGCACTCGCCGCGGCGCAGCATCACCGTGGTGCCCAGGCCGCTCAGCCGGTAGCCCCAGCCGCCCACCTCGGCCGGGGAGCGCTGCTCGGCCCGGGCCGAGGCGATCTGCTCCGGCGCCCAGTGCCGGGACGGCCGGCCGAGCGGGCCGAAGGCCACGGTCAGGCCCTGCTCGGTGACCCGGGCCTGGACCGAGGAGCAGGCGGCCCCGGCCAGCGCGACGACCGCCAGCGTGGCGGCCGCCGCCCAGGACGGACCGCCCAGCCCGGCGAACCCGGCCAGGGCCGCGCCCGCCGCGCCCAGGCCGGCCACGGCGGCCAGCAGGCCCAGCCAGGGGTTGACCGCCCGGGAGAGCCAGACGGCGCGCTGCCCGTCCGGGAGGTCGAGCCGCGGCCCGTCGGCGGCCGTCACGGGGCGCGGCCCGGGTCCGCCGCGCCGGGCGAGACGCCAGGCCACCAGGCCGGACCCGACCGCCGCCGCCAGGACCAGTGCCACCTCGACGCCCAGTGGCCGGGCCTCCTGCCAGCTCGGGCGGTCCAGGTTGGCCGAGACGATCGAGACCTGAATGCCCGTCAGCAACGCACCCCCGAAGGCCGTTGCGACCGCGGCCCAGAGCCGCGCCTGCTCCCCGCCGTGCCATCGGACGGCCTCCGCCACGGCGGCCCCGACCACCCACACTCCGGCCGGGAACAGCACGGCGGCCGTCAGCGACGACGAATTGTCCGGGTGCGCCCCGCTCCAGTGCGTGGCCAGGGGCTCCGGCAGCCGGGCCCGGGCGCCCCAGGGCAGTCCGAGCAGCAGCACGAGCACCCCGAGCACCCCGACGGCCCGGACCGCCGCCTGCCCGCCACGCCGGCCGTCCTGCCGTGCATCCCTGCTCACTCCAGCCCCCTGATCATCTCGACGATGTCCTCCCGGCCGAAGCCCGCGTGTGCCGCGTCCGCGACCAACCGGCGCACCGAGTCCAGCAGTTCGGCACGCCGGTCGGCGCCCTGGACGACCGTGACGCCGCGCCCGCGCCGGAACTCCAGCACCCCTTCGTCGCGCAGCGCCCGCAGTGCCCGCAGCACCGTGTTCGCGTTCACCCCGAGTGCCGCCGCCAACTCCCGTGCCGGCGGCAGCCGTTCGCCGGGCGCGCACTCGCCGTCCGCGACGGCCCGCCGGATCGCTCCCGCGACCTGCTCGTGCAACGGCCGCGGGTCCCCGGCCTCCAGCTTCAGCAACATGGTGCTAGTGACAGTAGCACCATACCGGCGTCCTGCCACGGGGCGGCGACCCCCGGCCCGAGGGCCGGGCCCACCGGCTGGTTGGATCCGGGTATGACGGACTGGTCCCGACTCACCCATGCCTACGGCCCCGCCGACGACATCCCGGATCTGCTGGACCGGCTGGTCGCGGCGCCGACCGCCGACCTGTGGAGCGACCTCTGGTCGGCGCTGTACCACCAGGGCACCGTCTACCCGGCCAGCTTCGCGGCCCTGCCCTGGCTGGCCGCGCGGGCCGGGTGCGGGGACCGGGAGCAGGAGGTCGACGCCGTGCTCCTGGCCGGCGCGATCATGGCCGGGGCCGAGCAGGACCACGGGGCGGGCGGGGTCCGCTCGCGGTTCGCGGCGGAGACCGCCACCCTGCTGGCGGCGGCGAACCGGCAGCTCAGGGGCGGCACGGACGCCGCCGACTACGTCCATCTCCTGCAAGCCCTGCTGGGTCTCGAAGGCGTCCCCGGCTGGAGCGAGGAGCTGGCCTGGGGGATCGTCAACGAGGAGTACCAGATCGCCTGTCCGGACTGCGAGTGCGATCTGTTCATCGTCCTCGGCGAGTCCGGGTTCTTCTCGACCGCCGAGGACTACGTGCTGGCGGACGGGGACGTCGAGACCCGTCCGCTGCGCCCCGCGGCCCCCGCCGACCTCGACGGCCTCGGCCGGCGCCTGCACGGCCTCGCGCTCGCCGACGGCCGGGGCGAGGTCGCCGGCGTGCTGACGTACGTCTTCGGTCGCGCGGTCTGCCCCGTCTGCGAGGCCGGCTTCGCGGTCGCCGACGCGATCGTCGCCGACGGGTGATCAGCCGCGCAGTGCCCGGCGGGCCGAGGCGGCGACCAGGGTGGCGGCGAGCAGGGCCAGGGCCAGGGCGCCGACGAGGACCGGGGAGGGGCCGGCGAGGTGGCCGGCCCGGCGGACCGCACCCATGAAGTCGAGGGCGGCGACCTGGTTCACCACCAGGTACCAGAGCGGGAGGTAGAGGGCCTGGAAGAGGCGGTGGGAACGGGAGACGGTGCCGAGGGCGAGGGCCAGCGAGGGGACGAACAGCGCACCGGCCGACCAGGCGGCCACCCCGGCCGTGTCACCGGCCGCCGCGAGGCGGACCAGGACGCCCGCGCCGACCAGGCCGGAGAGCAGGACCCCGGCGGCCCATTCGGCGAGCAGCCGCGCGCGGGCGGCCGGGTAGGCGCCGAGCAGGGCCTCCAGGCCGTACTCGGCCGAGCGGCTGCCGAGGCGCGACCAGAGCAGGACCGGCCAGATCCAGGCGGCGGGCAGCACCGCGCCCGCCCCGGTGTCCGGCGGGACGGCGAGGCCGGCCGTGACCAGACCGGCGGCGGCGAGCCACCACCAGCGCGAGGCGTCGGCGAACAGCATCCGGGCCTCCCCGAGCAGCAGGCGGCCGAAGCCGCGGCCCGTCCCCGCGTGGGCCGGGGCGGCGGTGGTCAGGGTGGGCGCGAGCACCGGGGGAGCGGCGGGCGCCGGTGCCTCCTCGCCACCGCCCAGGAGCGGCTTGCGCTCGGCCGACGCCCGGCGCGCCGGGTCGAAGCGGGCGAACCAGAGCGCGGGCAGGGCGGCGACCGCCACCGCGAGCAGCACCAGCAGCAGCCGCTGGACGAGGAAGCCGCCGTCCGGGCCCACGCCCTCCCAGGGGAACGGCTCCAGCGGGGTGTCCACCTTGGTCAGGCCGAGGCTGAACTCCTCGCCGCCGAGGTCGACCCCGCGCACGGCCAGGGCGTCCCGCAGCGAGGCGGCCACCGGGCCGAGGCCCAGCCCGCCGAGCGGGGCGCCGGGCCGTTCCCCGGCGATCAGCAGGGCCGGGGCGCAGGCGAACCAGACGACGTTGCCCAGCCCGCCGCGCAGCAGCGGCACCGTCTCGAACAGCACGGCCAGCGCCGCCGTCGCCACGAGCAGCGGCAGGGTCAGCACCAGGAAGGGCGTCAGCAGGGCGGCCGGGTCGAGCGAGCGGTCCTCGCCCCGGACCAGCTGCAGGGCGGGCGCGGTGAGCGCGAGCACGCCGAGCATCGACGCCAGGACCAGCAGGTTGCCGAGGAACTTCGCGAGCAGCAGCTCGACGGTGCGCAGCGGCGTCGCGGCGAGCAACTGGCCGACGCCGGTCTCCTCGTCGCGTCCGAGTCCCTTGCGGACCACGTAGAAGCCGCCGAGGGTGAGCCAGAGCGCGCCGGCCAGCGCGGTCGCGGTGCCGACGTACGCGCTGGTGTACTCGCCCCGGTAGCGGCCCAGCGCGAGGATCGCCCAGTGTCCGTCGGCGGGCGGGACGGCCAGCAGGCCGAGGCCGACGGCGGCCAGCAGCGTCACCGCGTAGGCGGGGCGGCGGACCCGGTCCCGGAAGTCGCCGAGGGCGAGCCGCCAGAGCCGGGCGGGCGCCCCGGCACGGGCCGCGGCGAGGGCGGTCGTGCTCATCGCCGCACCCCCGGGCGGTCGTCGGTGGCGGCGGAGCGGACCAGGCCCAGGTACGCGTCCTCCAGGTCCGGGGCGACCGGCACCGCGTCGGCGAACGGCGAACCGTCCGCGAGCAGCCGCAGCCGGACCCGGCCGTCGCCGGTGCGCACCATCCGGCTCACCACGTACCGCGCCTGCACGGCGGCGACCGCCCCGGCGTCCACCAGGACCTCCCACACCCGGCCGCTCCGGCCGCGCAGCAGCTCCTCCGGGCTGCCCCGGCGCAGCAGCCGCCCGCCGGCGACGACCGCGATGTCCCCGGCCACCGACTCGACGTCCGAGACGATGTGGGTGGACAGCAGCACCACCCGGTCCTCGGCGAGCGCGCTCAGCAGGTTGCGGAAGCGCACCCGCTCCTCCGGGTCGAGCCCGGCGGTGGGCTCGTCGACGACGATGACGCGCGGATCGCCGAGCAGCGCCTGCGCGATGCCGACCCGGCGCAGCATGCCGCCGGAGTAGGCGCCGAGCGGGCGGCGCACCGCCTCGGTGAGGTTGACCAGGGCGAGCAGCTCGTCGATCCGGGCCCGGGCGGAGCGGGCGGAGAGGCCCTTGGCGGCGGCCAGGTAGCCGAGGAACTCGCGCGAGGTGAGCTGCGGGTGGACGCCGAAGTCCTGGGGGAGGAAGCCGAGTTCGCGGCGGAGCCGCTCGGGTTCGGCGAGCACGTCGGCACCCCGGTAGGTGAGCCGGCCGGAGGTGGGCCGGGTGACGGTGGCGACGATCCGCATCAGTGAGGACTTGCCCGCGCCGTTCGGTCCGAGCAGGCCGAGCAGCCCGGGGCCGAGCCGCAGCGAGAGGCCGTCGACGGCGCGCTTGCCGCCGCGGTAGACCTTGCTGACGTCGGTCAGTTCGAGGTACGGCGGGTCCTCGGGCAGGGGGGAGGGGCGGAGGTCGGGTCGGCTCATGCGATCTGCTCTTCCAGCGGGTACGTTCACGGCGGGTGACGACGACGAGCCTGTCCGATCGGCGGGCCGCTGCCATCTGCCGTTCGGCAGAGATCGGGGCTGAGGAGGGGCGGGGATCCGTGCGCGCCGACCCTTGACAGGTGGTTCGGGTACTGGATTACTTGGCCCCGTCGAGTGCCGACCGAATGATCGGTAGGCATGGCTGGGAGGAGGCGCGATGAGCGGCGGAACGGCGGACCCGGGCGGAGCCGGGGCACCCGGGGCGGTGCGGCCGGGCGAAGCGCCGCCGGACGAACTGCTGGACGCCGGCGAGCGGATGACTCGCGAGGAGCTGCGCGCGCACCAGCTCGCGCACCTGCGGGCCACGCTGCGCCACGCCTACGACGAGGTCGAGCTGTACCGCCGCAGGTTCGACGCGGCCGGCGTCGCCCCCGAGGACTGCCGCACCCTCGCCGACCTCGCCCGCTTCCCCTTCACCACCAAGGCCGACCTGCGCGACACCTACCCGTTCGGCATGTTCGCCGTCCCGAGGGAGAAGGTCCGCCGGATCCACGCCTCCAGCGGCACCACCGGCCGGCCCACCGTCGTCGGCTACACCGAGCACGACCTCGACGTGTGGGCCGACGTGGTGGCCCGCTCGATCCGGGCGGCCGGCGGGCGGCCCGGCCAGACGGTGCACATCGCCTACGGCTACGGCCTGTTCACCGGCGGACTGGGCGCGCACGCGGGCGCCGAACGGGCCGGCTGCACGGTGATCCCGGCGTCCGGCGGCATGACGGCCCGCCAGGTCCAGCTGATCCAGGACCTCCGCCCCGAGATCATCATGGTCACCCCGTCCTACCTGCTCACGCTGCTCGACGAGTTCGAGCGGCAGGGCGTCGATCCGCGGTCGACCTCGCTGAAGGTCGGCATCTTCGGCGCCGAGCCGTGGACGGAGGAGATGCGCGCCGAGATCGAGCGGCGGATGGACCTCCACGCCGTCGACATCTACGGCCTCTCCGAGGTGATGGGGCCCGGCGTCGCCCAGGAGTGCGTGGAGACCAAGGACGGCCTGCACATCTGGGAGGACCACTTCTACCCCGAGGTGGTCGACCCGCTGACCGACGACGTGCTGCCGGACGGCGAGAGCGGCGAACTCGTCTTCACCTCGCTCACCAAGGAGGCGCTGCCGGTGATCCGCTACCGCACCCGCGACCTCACCCGTCTGCTGCCGGGCACCGCCCGCCCCGCCTTCCGCCGGATGGCCCGGGTGACGGGCCGCAGCGACGACATGATCATCCTGCGCGGGGTCAACCTCTTCCCGACCCAGGTCGAGGAGGTCCTGCTGCGGGTGCCCGCCGTCGCGCCGCACTTCCAGCTCCGGCTGACCCGCCGGGGCCGGATGGACCACCTGACGGTGCGGGTCGAGGCACGTCCGGACGCCGCCCCCGAGCAACGGGCCGCCGCCGCCGCGGAGATCGCGCGGGGCGTCAAGGACGGGGTCGGGGTGAGCGTGGACGTCGAGGTGGTGGACCCGTACAGCCTGGAGCGCTCCGTCGGCAAGATCCGCCGGATCGCGGACCTCCGGGAGGGGTGACCTCCGAGGGAACCGGCCTGTAGGGCGGCTGACCTGCGGAAACGCCGCCCCGCCGCGCGCGGCGGGCGGTTCTGCGGGACGGTGGGAGGCGGGAGAACCGTGCTCCGGGGCACGCCCGGGGCCGCCCTCAGCCCGGGAGTCAGCCATGGACCCAGAAGGCCTGGCCGCCGCTGCCACTCCGGCGAAGCTCGGTGGCTACCTCAGCAGCCTGCCGCGCCCGCCGGCCGCCCCTCACATGGGGCCCGCGACGACGGTCCGCACGACGCTGTACGACGGCCACCGGATCGTCGTCACCACCAGGTACGAGATCACCGTGGACGGCCGCCCGATCGGCGCGCACATCGGCGTGGAGGACAACGGCACCCTGCACTGCCATGCCCTGCCCGCGTACCGGTTCCTCTCGGCACTGGACGCGGTGAAGGCGCTGATCGACAACTATCCCGACGAGTTCACGGCCGCAGGCGGATCCGGCTCCGGTACGGGGACGGGTACCGGCATGGGTGGCACGGGCACGGGCATGGACATGGGCGGCGGCCACGGCCACGGGCACGGAGGCGGCTGAGATGGCCGCCGTCGTCCGGAGGAACATCCTCACCGACCCCGCCGCCCGCGACGCCTACACCTCCGGCGTCAACCTGCTCAAACGCGAGCAGAGCACCTTCACCACCGCCGACTTCGGCATCGCCGGCCCGGCCGAGACCGTCCGCACCTACGACCTCTTCGTGATCTGGCACGTGATGTCGATGCGCACCGCCGTCCCGCCCGGCGGCGATCCCGACGTCCGCAACGCCGCCCACCGCGGCCCGATCTTCCTGCCCTGGCACCGGGTCATGCTCGGCCTGCTGGAGGCCAACCTCCAACGCGTCCTGGGCGATCCGTCCTTCGGCCTGCCCTACTGGGACTGGACGGCGGACGCGGCGCTCGCCCGCCCGTCGGACAGCGACTTCTGGAAGCCGACCTGCATGGGCGGCACCGGCTCCCCGGCCGCCGGCGGCGCGGTCACCGACGGCCCGTTCGGGGTCGACCCGGCCAACCCCGCCGACCCCGATGCCTTCCGCGTCCGGATCGACGTCAACTCCATGCTGACGCTGATCAACCGCCCGCCGCGCGGTCTGCGCCGGGCCCTCGGCGTGGACGCGCCCAACCTGCCGACCGCCGGAGACGTCACGGCGGCGTACGACAGCGACCCGGCGACCGGCGACCCCAACCTGGCCGTCTACGACTTCGCGCCGTGGGACGTCACCTCGGAGGGCTTCCGCAACCGCCTGGAGGGGTTCAACCCCTTCGGCCTGCACAACCTGGTGCACGTCTACATCGGCCGTGACATGGGCCTGGCCTCCTCGCCCAACGAGCCGGCCTTCTACCTGCACCACTGCAACATCGACCGGATCTGGGAGGGCTGGATGCGGCGCAACGGGCGGCACTACCTCCCCGACCAGTCCGCGCCGGCCTCGCTGCAGGGCCACCGCCTCAAGGACCCGATCGTCTCCCCGCTCGGCTCCTCCGCCACGCCGGAGTCCGTCCTCGACTCGACCGCCGTCTACACCTACGACGTCCTGCCCTGAGGCCGGGACGCCGGCCCGGCGGGAAGTCACCGGACACGCCCTAAGCTGAGGCCATGAGCGGCAGCGTCCAGGTATCAGGTGCACATGAATCGCAGCACTCCGGCGCGGACGGGCGGCTGGACGAGCGGCTGGACGTGGCGGCCGGCATCCTCGCCCTGCTCGCCGACCGCACCCGGCTCGCGCTGCTCCAGCGGCTGGGCGAGGGCGAGGCGGACGTGACCACGCTGACCGAGGCGGCCGGCGCGGCGCGGCCGTCGGTCAGCCAGCACCTCGGCAAGCTGCGGCTGGCCGGGCTGGTGTCGACCCGCAAGGACGGGCGGCGGGTGGTGTACACGCTGCGGCACGGACACCTGCGGCGGCTGGTCCACGAGGCGCTGAACGTCGCCGACCACCAGATCAGCGGGCTGCCCCCGCACGACTGAGCGCGCGATCCACCGTTGTACCCCTGGGCGGATTGCCGCCCTCAATACGTGCACAGGTATGCACATGTTGGCCTATTCTGGAGGGACGGCAGCCCGAACGGGACGCCCCCGGCCCGCGCGCCGAGTCCGAACGGAGCCCCCGATGCTCTCCGTCCTCCGCAACCGCACCTACCGGCACCTGTTCACCGCCCAGGTGGTCGCCCTCGCCGGCACCGGCCTGGCCACCGTCGCGCTGGGCCTGCTCGCCTACGACCTCGCCGGCGCCGACGCCGGCTCGGTGCTCGGCACCGCGCTGGCGATCAAGATGGTCGCCTACGTGGGGATCGCCCCGGTCGTCGCCGCGCTCGCGCACCGGATCCCGCGGCGCCGACTGCTGGTCGCCGCCGACCTGACGCGCGCCGGGGTGGCGCTCGGGCTGCCGTTCGTCGGCTCGGTCTGGCAGGTCTACCTGCTGATCTTCGTCCTGCAAGCGGCCTCGGCGACCTTCACCCCGGCGTTCCAGTCGGTCATCCCGGAGGTCCTGCCCGAGGAGCACGACTACACCCGCGCGCTGTCCCTGTCCCGGCTCGCCTACGACACCGAGAGCCTGGTCAGCCCGGTGCTGGCCGCCGGGGTGCTGGCGCTGGTCGGCTACCGCTGGCTGTTCTGGGGGACGGTGACGGGCTTCCTCGCGTCCGCCGCCCTGGTGGTCTCGGTGGTCCTGCCGGGCGGCACGGCCGGGGCGGGCGGACCGGGTGGCGCGGCCCGCCCGGGTGGGGCGCTCGCTTCGCGCTCGCTGGCGGGGATCCGGCTCTTCCTCTCCGTGCCACGCCTGCGGGCGCTGCTCGCCCTGGACCTCGCCGTCGCGGCCGGCGGGGCCATGGTGATCGTCAACACCGTCGTCTGTGTCCGCGGGCAACTGGGCCGGCCGGCGGCCGACGTGCCGCTCGCGCTCGGCGCGTACGGCGCCGGCTCGATGACGGTGGCGCTGCTGCTGCCCCGGGTGCTGGACCGGGTCACCGACCGCGCGGTGATGCTGCCCGCCGCCTTTGCCGTCGTGGGCCTGCTCGCCGCGCTGGCCCTGGTCACCGCGGCGGGGCCGACGGCGGGCGGCGGCGGATGGCGCTGGCCCGCGCTGCTCGCCCTGTGGGCCGGGCTCGGCGCGGCCGGTTCGCTGATCCTCACCCCGGGCGGTCGCCTGCTGCGCTCCGCCGTGCCGGCGGCGGACCTGCCGGCCGCCTTCGCCGCCCAGTTCTCGCTCTCCCACGGCTGCTGGCTGCTCGCCTACCCCCTGGCCGGCTGGCTCGGTGCCACCGCCAGCCTCCCCGCCGCCACCCTCGCCCTCGGCGTCCTCGCCCTCGCGGCGGCCACCCTCGCCCTCCACACCTGGCCCCCCGCCCGGGCCCCGCGCCCGGTCCGGTCCCTCCCTCCTCGGCCCCGTCCTGCCGCCCGGTGACGCGCGGGCCCGGACGACCCCTCGGGCCCGCCCGCGCTCGGGCCGGCGGGGGACCGTCGGGCGGTGCCGTCGTCCCGGCAGGGGGTCAGCGGGGCCTGCGGGGTGTGCGTGTCCTGACCGTGAGGTCGGCCGGGGTCGCCGTGGTGAGGGCCTTGCGGATCGGGGCGCCGCTTCTCGCCGCCGCGGTCAGGCGTTCCTTCACCTCGCGCGGGGTGCGCGGTCGCCAGCCGGGGCCCTCGCAGCAGGAGGAGTGGAACGTGATGCCCGCGTTGAGCACGACGGTGAGTGCCCGCCACCCGGCCGTGTCGGTGCGGCGGGGGACCTCCAGGTCGTGGCCGGCGTCGATCAGGCAGCCCCGGCAGCGCGGGCAGCGGTTCGCGCGGCCGTCGTTCGCGTCGCGCTTCTTGGAGGACGCGCGGCACGGCAGGCAGACGAAATGTCGGCTCGAACTGATGCGACGGAAGCACATCGCTCCACTATCGGCTCCGCTCCGCGGCGGGTCCAGCGAGTATCCGCCGAGGGGGCCGCCCGCTCAGGCGGATTCGCCACGGGCCGCGCGGGGGTGGGTCTCGTACATCCGCACCGCGACGACCGCGCCCGCCGTGGCGGTGAGGGCGGCGACCGCCCAGATGGCGGTGGTCACGCCGTAGGCGTCGGCGAGCGCTCCGGCGAGGAGGGCGCCGACTGCGAAGCCGCCGTCGCGCCAGAGGCGGTAGACGCCGACGGCGCGGGCGCGCCAGGCCGGGTGGGCGACGTCGCCGATGACGGCGAGCAGGGTCGGGTAGACCAGCGCGGTGCCGGCGCCGAGCAGGATCTGGGCGAGTGCCCACACCGGGAAGGTGGTGCCGGCGGCGACCAGGCCGATGGCGACGGCCTGCAGGAGCATGCCGGCGGTGATCAGGTGCTTGCGGCCGATCCGGTCGGACCACCAGCCGGTGAGGATCTGGCCCAGTCCCCAGACCGCCGGGTAGAGGGCGGCGAGCAGGCCGATCCGGGCGACCGACAGGCCGTGGGTGGCGAACAGCAGCGGGAAGACGCCCCAGGCGAGGGCGTCGTTCAGGTTGTTGACCATGCCCGCCCAGCTGGCCGAGGACAGCGCCCGGTCGGTGAGGCTGGTGGTGCGGGCGACCTGGCCGGTGGTCAGCTCGCCGTGGTGGTCGGGGTTGGCGGGGGCCGGGTGGCGGGCGGCCTCGGCGCGGGCGTGTTCGCGGGTCTCGCGGACGGCGAGGACGGACAGGCCGAGGCCGAGGGCGGCGAAGGCGATGCCGAGCAGGAACGGCTGCGGGCGCAGTCCCCAGTGCGCGGCGATGGCACCGGTGCCCATCGCGGTGGCGGCGACGGCGAGGTAGCCGGCGGCCTCGTTGAAGCCCATCGCCAGGCCCCGGCGGGCGGGGCCGACCAGGTCGATCTTCATGATGACGGTGGTCGACCAGGTCAGGCCCTGGTTGACGCCGAGCAGGACGTTCGCGAACACCACCCAGCCCCAGGTCGGCGCCCAGATCAGCAGCAGCGGCACCGGGAGGGCGAGCAGCCAGCCGGCGACCAGCACCGGCTTGCGGCCGTAGCGGTCGGAGAGGGCGCCCGCGAAGAAGTTGGTGACGGCCTTGGTCGCGCCGAACGCCACGATGTAGGTCAGTGCGGCGGTGTAGGCGGAGAGCTGGAAGGTGCGGTCGGCGAGCAGGGGCAGGACGGTGCGTTCCTGGCCGAGCATGCCGCCGACCAGGGCGTTGACCGCGACCAGCAGGGTGAACTGGGCGAGGTTGGCGCGGAGCCCGAGCCGGACGGCGGAGCCGGCAGTGGACAGGGTGGCGGTCACGGGCCGTCCTCCAGAATGGGCGGATCCGGGTGTCGGACATCCGGTGTCGGGCCGGGCGACAGGTCCACCCGACTGGTTCTACAATAATCCATGGATTTATGGAGGATGCCATGGGAGATCCCGCACAGAAGGCCGCGCTGTTCGACGCGCTGGCCACCACCGGCAAGGCGCTGTCCAGCGGCAAGCGCCTGGAGCTGCTCGATCTGCTCGCCCAGGGGGAGCGCGGCGTCGACGCCCTTGCCCGGGCCGCCGGGCTCGGGCTGACCACCGCCTCCGCCCATCTGCAGACCCTCAAGCAGGCCGGGCTGGTGGTCGCCCGCCGCGACGGCGTGCGCATCCACTACCGCCTCGCCGGGGACGACGTCGCCGCCCTCTACGCGCAGCTCCAGCAGGTCGCGCTCGCCCGTCTCGCGGCCACCGGACAGGCCCGGGCCGCCTACCTCGGGCCGCAGGACACCGACCACCTCACCCGGGAGGAGCTGCTGGCGCGGGTGAAGGCGGGCACCGCCACCGTGATCGACGTGCGGCCGGCCGAGGAGTACGCCGCCGGGCACATCCCCGGCGCCCTGTCCGTCCCGCTGGACCAGTTGGAGGCCCGGCTCGCCGAGCTGCCCGCTGCGGTGGAGGTCGTCGCGTACTGCCGCGGCACCAACTGCGTCCTCGCCCACGACGCCGTGCGGCTGCTGGCCGCGCACGGTCGCGACGCGAAGCGGCTCGCCGACGGCATGCTCGAATGGCGGCTGGCGGCCCTCCCGGTCGAGGCGGGCGCCGCATGACCGCCGCTCCGGCCGCTGCCGGCCCGGGGGCCGATGACCCCGGAGCCGACGGGCCCGGTCCGCTGGTCGTCGACGGCACCGGCATGCTCTGCGTCACCCTGCTGCTGCACCTGCGCAAGCGCATCGCGGGCCGTTCCGCCGGGACGGTCGTGCACGTGATCAGCACCGATCCGGCGGCGCCGCTCGACCTGCCCGCCTGGTGCCACCTCACCGGCCACGACTACCTCGGCCCGGTGTCCGGCCCCGACGGGCGGGACGTCTACGCCCTGCGGCTCACGGCGGATCCGGTGCCGACCCGGCCCGACGCCCCCTGGCACCGGGCGGCCGGCTGACCCTGTTCGCGGATCACCCCCGGCCCGGTGGCGTGCATGTTGGATCCTGTTCGATATTGTTTGGTCATGTGGTTGAAGGGAAGCCCCATGAGAGGGAGCACGTCATGCCCGCGACGGTGACCGACCCGACCGGGACGGCCGGTGCGACGACCAGGACCGTCACCGAACTCGCCGACGGCCGTGAGCTGATCTACTACGACCGGGGCGCACCGCCCGCCGGCCGGACGGTCGCCGACCGGCGTCCGCTGGACGCCGCCGTGCCCTCCTCCGAGGTGCGGCTCGACCCGCTGACCGGCGCCTGGGTGACCATCGCCGCCCACCGCCAGGCACGCACCTACCACCCGCCGGCCGACGAGTGCCCGCTGTGCCCCAGCCGCGACGGCCGGCTCAGCGAGATCCCGGCGGCCGACTACCAGGTGGCCGTCTTCGAGAACCGCTTCCCGTCCCTCGCGGGCGAGCCCGGCACCCACCCCGGCGTGCCTGCCGAGGAGGACCCGCTGCTCGGTCGCCGCCCCGGCGTCGGCCGCTGCGAGGTGGTCTGCTTCACCTCCGATCACGGCGCCTCCTTCGCGGACCTGGACGAGGACCGCGCCCGCCTGGTGCTCGACGCCTGGACCGACCGCACCGCCGCACTCTCCGCCCGGCCCGGCGTCCGGCAGGTGTACTGCTTCGAGAACCGCGGCGTCGAGATCGGCGTCACCCTCGCCCACCCGCACGGCCAGATCTACGCGCTGCCGTTCACCACCCCGCGCACCGCCCGGATGCTCGACCAGGCCGCCCGCCACCGGGCCGCCACCGGCCGCAACCTCTTCGAGGACCTGCTCGCCGCCGAGCGGTCCTCCTCGCGGGTCGTCCTCACCGGCGAGCACTGGACCGCCTTCGTGCCCTTCGCCGCCCGCTGGCCCTACGAGGTCCACCTCCACCCGAACCGCCGGGTCCCCGACCTCACCCGCCTCACCGAGGCCGAGCGCGCCGAGTTCGGCCGCGTCTACCTCGACCTGCTGCGCCGGTTCGACAACCTCTTCACCGACCCGGCGGACGGCGGCCGTCGCGTCCGTGCGCCCTACATCGCCGCCTGGCACCAGGCGCCGGTCGGCGAGGAGGCCGAATTCGCCCTCCACCTGGAGCTGTTCACCGTCCGGCGGACGGCCGACAAGCTCAAGTACCTGGCCGGCACCGAGTCCGGCATGGAGGCGTTCATGAACGACGTCGCCCCGGAGGACGCCGCCCGGCGCCTGCGCGAGGCCGCGCCCGCCGCGCCCCTCACCGCGCCCGCCGCGGCGCCCGCCGCCGCCCCCACCGCCCCCACCGCCCCGACCGACGGAGGACCGCAGGGATGACCACGACCAGCACCGCTCCCGGCAGCACCTTCGAGGAGCTCTACGGCCACGCCCCCGAGGGCGTCTGGGCGGCCCCCGGCCGGGTCAACCTGATCGGCGAACACACCGACTACAACGACGGGTTCGTGCTGCCGATCGCGATCCCGCAGGCCGTGCGCGCGTACGCCCGGCGCCGTTCCGACGGGGTGCTGCGGCTCGTCTCGACCCGGGTGCCCGGCGAGACCGTGGAACTGGACGTCGCCGCGCTCACCCCGGGCGGGGTGGCCGGCTGGGCCGCGTACCCCGCGGCCGTGGTGTGGACGCTGCGAAAGGCCGGGCACGAGGTGGGCGGCGCCGATGTGCTGCTCGACAGCGACGTGCCCGGCGGCGCTGGCCTCTCCTCCTCGGCCGCACTGGAGTGCGCGGTCGCGGCAGCGTACAACGACCTGTACGAACTCGGCCTGGACGCCGTCGAGTCGGCCCTGCTCGCGCAGCGGGCCGAGAACGAGTTCGTCGGCGTGCCCTGTGGGATCATGGACCAGATGGCCTCGATGGTCTGCCGCGCCGGGGCCGCCCTGCACCTGGACGCCCGCGACCTCTCCGCCCGGCACGTGCCGCTCGACCTGGCGGGCGCCGGCCTCACCCTGCTGGTCCTCGACACCCGGGTGCAGCACGACCTCGCCGACGGCGCGTACGCGGCGCTGCGGGCCGGCTGCGAACGGGCTGCCGCGCTGCTCGGGCTGCCCGCACTGCGCGACCTCGCCGCCGCCGACCTGCCCGCGGCCTCCACCCGACTGCCCGCCGAGCTGGTCCCGTTGGTGCGGCACGTGGTGACCGAGAACGAGCGGGTCGAGCGGGCCGTCGAGGAGCTGGAGCGGCACGGTCCGGCCGCGCTCGGCCCGATCCTCACCGCCGGCCACGCCTCGCTGCGCGACGACTACCGGACGTCCTGCCCGGAGACCGACCTCGCGGCCGACACCGCCGTCGCCGCCGGGGCCCTCGGCGCACGGATGACCGGCGGCGGCTTCGGCGGCTCGGTGATCGCCCTGGTGTCGACGGAGAAGGCGCAGGCGGTGGCCGCAGCGGTGGTCGAGGCCTTCGCGGCGGCCGGTTACGCCGAGCCGCACGTGTACCGGGCGGTCCCGTCGGAGGGGGCCCGCCGGGAGGCCTGACGCCCCCCGGCGGGCGGCCCGGGTTCGGTCGCTCAGCCGCAGAACTCGGCCTCGGCCAGGGGGAGTTTGTCGCGGAACCAGTCGGCGTTGGCGTTGAGCGCCAGCACGTGCCGCCCGTCCCGGGTGGCCAGCGCCAGCGTCGACGACCCGTGGATGTCCCGGAGTGCCCCGGGCCCGCCCCGCGCCTGCGCCCCCGCCGGGTTGGGCGGGGGCACGGGCGCGGGGCGGGGATCGGTCGGCGGCCTCAACCGCTCTTGGCGGTACGGATGGTGAGCGCCGAGACGAGCGCGCCCAGCAGGGCGAGGGCGGCGGCGCCCAGGAACGCGGCGGAGAAGCCGTCGGTCAGCGCGACCGGGTCGCCGGGTTCGCGCGCGCCGTTCGCGGCGGCCAGCGCGGTCATCGCGGCGAGGCCGAGGGCGGAGCCGATCTGGTAGCTGGTGTTGACGATGCCGGAGGCCAGACCGCCCTCGGCCGGGTTCGGCACGGCGAGCGCGGTGCCGAGCGAGGGGATGAAGGCGAGCGACATGCCGACGGCGGCGAGCAGCGAGGCGGGCAGCACGTCGACGGCGAAGCTGCCGTCGGGGCGGGCGAAGGAGAGCCAGAGCATGCCGCCGGCGAGGGCGAGCAGACCGGTGACGATGAGCGGCTTGGGGCCGAAGCGCGCGATCAGCCGGGGCGCCAGCACGATCATCATCAGCATGATGGCGGCGGTCATCGGCAGCAGCGCGGCACCGGAGGCGAAGGCCTGCAGGCCGAGCACCTGCTGGAGGTAGAGGTTCAGGAAGAACCACATCGGGATCCAGGCGGCGGCCATCAGCAGCTGGGCGAGGTTGGCGCCGGCCAGGCCGGGGCTGCGCCAGATGCCGAGCCGCATCAGCGGTTCGCGCCGCTTGGCCTGGAGCGCGACGAAGGCGAGGATCAGCAGCACGCCCCCGGCGAGCACCAGCCAGGTGCTCGCGGAGCCCCAACCGGTCTCCGGGGCGCGGACGATGGCGTAGACGGAGACGGCGAGGCCGGCGGTGACGGTGAGCGCGCCGAGCCAGTCCACCGAGCCGCGGCGGGCGGGGGCGGCGGGCATCACGCCGGGGGTGGCGAGCAGGACGCCGAGGGCGACCGGGATGTTGACGTAGAAGACCCACTCCCAGCTGAGGTACTGGGTGATCACGCCGCCGAGGAAGACCCCCGCGGTGCCGCCGGCCGGGGCCGCCGCGCCGTACAGGGCGAGTGCCTTGCCGAGCTCCTGCGGGCGGGCGCCGAACAGGCTGATCAGCAGGGTGAGCGCGGCCGGGGCGATCAGCGCGGAGCCGGCGCCCTGGACGGCGCGTCCGGCGAGTTCGAGTCCGGGGTTCCCGGCGAGGCCGGCGAGCAGCGAGCCGGCGGCGAGGACGGCCCAGCCGGTGGCGAACAGCCGCTTGGCGCCGAACAGGTCGGAGAGCCGGCCGCCGAGCAGCAGTAGTCCGCCGAAGGCGACGACGTAGGCGTTGAAGACCCAGGACAGGCCCTCCTGGGTGAAGCCGAGCGCGGAGCGCATCTCGGGCAGGGCGACCCCGATGATCGAGGTGTCCATGATCACCATGAACTGGGCGAGGGCGATGAGCCCGAGGGCTGTCCAGCGGCGGGGCGAGGGTGCCGCGGGCGGCGCGGCCGGGGCCGCGGACGCGGCGGTGAGGTCGGACATGACCACGTTCTCCAATACCGGGTGGGGGTATGTCTCCGAGGGGCGAGGGGAAACATACCCCCAGGGGGTATGTAGCGCAAGCGTTCCGACGCCAGGGTGGTCCCGGCGGACCCCCGGTCCGGGCGGGCCTGGTCCGGTCCGCCCGCGGCCCCGAGGGTGGGGGCATGACCTACCTGAACGAGAACACCCCGGACACCGCCCGCGACTTCGACGGCCGGACGGTGCTGATCACCGGCGGGACGAGCGGCATGGGCCTCGCCACCGCACGGCTGCTGCTGGACCGCGGGGCGAGCGTCGTGATCACCGGCCGCGACGACGCCCGACTGGGCCGGGCCGAGTCCGAACTCGGCGGCGGGGAACGGCTGCTCACCGTCCGCGCCGACTCCTCCCGGCCCGCCGAACTGGCCCGGTTGGCCGGCCGGGTGGAGGAGCGCTTCGGCCGCCTCGACGGCGTGTTCGCCAACGCCGGGGTCGGCGTCTTCGAGACCTCGGCCGAGGTGACCGAGGAGAGCTTCGACCGCACCGTGGACGTCAACTTCAAGGGCGTCCTGTTCACCGTCCTGCACGCCCTGCCGCTGCTGGAGCGGTCCGCCGGCGGCGCCTCGATCGTCCTCAACGCCTCCTGGACGCTGCACCGCGGCCTGCCCAACGCCCCGGTGTACGCGGCGACCAAGGCGGCCGTGCACAACCTCACCCGCACCCTCGGCAGCGAGTTCGCCGGGCGTGGCATCCGGATCAACTCGGTCAGCCCCGGCTACATCGTCACCGGGATGTTCCACGAGGTGATCACCGAACCGGCCCAGCAGGACGCCGTACGGTCCCTGGTGCCGCTCGGCCGGCTGGGCGAGGCGGCGGAGGTCGCCGAGGCGGTGGCCTTCCTGCTCTCGCCCCGCGCCTCCTACATCACCGGCCAGGACCTCGTGGTGGACGGCGGCGTGGTGGCGGTCGCCAACGGCTGGTGACCGCCGCTCCGATTGCCTCCGCACCCGCAGCCTGGTCCTGCCAGGGCCAGGCTGCGGGAGCGCCGAGCGGTGAGAATGGCCGTATGAGCACGAGCCCCACCCACGTCGCCGCCACCGGCGCCGGCCTCGCCGAGTTCCTCCGGACCCGCCGCTCCCGGCTCCGCCCCGAGGACGTCGGCCTGCCGGACCTCGGCGGCCGGCGCCGGGTGGCCGGCCTGCGCCGCGAGGAGCTCGCCCAGCTCGCCGGCGTCAGCGTCGACTACTACACCCGGCTCGAGCAGGGCCGGGTCGGCAACCCCTCGGACTCCGTGCTCGACGCGGTCGCCCGCGCGCTGCGCCTCGACCCCGAGGAGGGCGGCCACCTGCACCGCCTCGCCCGGACCCGCCCGGCCCGCGGCCGCGGCGCCGGGGGCCGGGGCCCGGGCGGCCGGGGCTCCGGCCCGCAGAAGGTCCGCCCGGCCCTGGCCCGGCTGCTCGGGGCGATGCCCGAGGTGCCGGCCGTGGTGATGGGCCGGCGGATGGACGTCCTCGCCTGGAACCGCGCCGCCGTCTCCCTGCTCGGCGACTACGGCGCGCTCGCCCCCGCCGAGCGCAACATCGCCCGGATCACCTACCTCGACCCGGCCTCGCGCACCCTCTACGACGACTGGGTCGGCTGCGCGCGGGAGAACGCCGCCTTCCTCCGGCTGGAGGCCGGACGCCGCCCCGACGACCCCCGGCTCGCCGAGCTGATCGGCGAACTCTCGGTACGCAGCCCGGAGTTCCGCCAGTGGTGGGCGGAGCACCCGGTGCGCGACAAGACCTCCGGCCGCAAGGTGTTCCACCACCCGCTGGTCGGCCGGATGGAACTGGTCTACGAGACCCTCCGCCCGGCCGACGACCCCGACCAGGCGCTGATCACCTACACCCCCGACCCCGGCAGCCCGTCCGAGGACGCCCTGCGGATGCTGATCGCCTGGGACGGCGGCCGGACCGGACCGGTCGGCTCCGCCGCAGGTGGCGGGTCGGTTACCGTCGGGCACTGACGCACCGCAAAGTACGGTCTTCTGTGCGGGAGCCCGCCCGCTTACGGTGATCCGGTACCTGTCGGAGACCCGGCGTCCGGCGGATTGACACGGTGGCCACCCGTGGCGCCGTTCGACGCCGGACGGCGTCGGACGACTCGGAGCACCCATGCCCATCCTCAAGACCTATGCCCGGCTCTGGGCCGACGGCCTGGACCACGCGCTCCCGCTGCTGCGCACCCTCACCGGGGCCGAGCCGGACCTGCTGTTCCGCTTCCACGAGATCGAACTCGCCGCCATCGGCGACTTCCTGGTGATCGCCGGCCCGCCCTCCGAGCGCGCCAAGTACGCGCACGCCTCGGCGACCGTCGTGGTCTCCGACCTCGACGAGCTGAGCGAGACCCTGGAGGCCGCGGGCGCCGTCGTCACCACGCCCGAGACCGCCTCCGCGACCGGCCGGTTCCTCTACGCCCGGCACGCGGACGGCGCGGAGGTCGAGTACGTCGAATGGGTCCCCGAGCTGGTCCGCCGCATCGTGCACCGCGAGTCCTGACCGGCGCCCCGGAGGGACCATGGTCCCTCCGGGTTCACCCGTCCGGCCCTGGCGGCCCGCCCGGCCGTGGCGTGGGATGGAGGTGAACCGAACGGGGTTCCGGGGGCCGGGAACGGTCCCCCCGGTACGAAGGGCAGGAGCAGAACCATGAAGGCCGCCGTCGTCCACGACTTCACCCAGCCGCTCGTGATCGAGGAGCGCCCGCTGCCCGACCCCGGTCCGCACCAGGTGCGGGTGCGGATCGAGGCCTCCGGACTCTGCCACACCGACATCCACGCCGCCCGCGGCGACTGGCCGGTGAAGCCGAACCCGCCGTTCGTCCCCGGCCACGAGGGCGTCGGCATCGTCGAGGCGGCCGGCTCCGAGGTCCGGCACGTCCGGGTCGGCGAGCGGGTGGCCATCCCGTGGCTGGCCGACGCCTGCGGGCGCTGCGACCACTGCGTCTCCGGCTGGGAGACCCTCTGCACCCGGCAGCACAACAGCGGCTACTCCGTCGACGGCGCCTACGCCGAGCAGGCCCTCGCCCACGGTGACTACGTCGTCCCGGTGCCCGACGGCATCGACCCGCTGGACGCCGCCCCGCTCTCCTGCGCCGGCGTCACCACCTACAAGGCCCTCAAGGTCTCCGGTGCCGGGCCCGGCACCCGCGTCCTGATCTCCGGCATCGGCGGCCTCGGCCACCTCGCCCTCCAGTACGCCCGGATCGCCGGCGCCGAGACCATCGCGGTCGACGTCACCGACGACAAGCTCGCGCTGGCCCGCGAGCTCGGCGCCGACCACGTGCTGGACGCCCGGGTCCAGGACGTCGCCGCCGAGGTGCAGAAGCTCGGCGGGGCCCACGCCGCCATCGCGCTGGCCGTCAGCAACGCCTCCTTCCAGGCCGCCTACGGCTCGCTGCGCCGCGGTGGCGCCCTCGTCCTGGTGGCCCTTCCCGCCGAGGGCAGGCTCGAACTGCCGGTCTTCGACACCGTGCTCAACGGGACCAAGGTGATCGGCTCGATCGTCGGCACCCGGGAGGACCTCGCGGAGGTCTTCCGGCTGCACGCCCTGGGCCGCACCCGGGTCATCCGCGAGACCCGCCGGCTGGAGGACGTCAACACCTGCTTCGACGAGGTCCTGAACGGCAAGGTCTCCGCCCGCCTGGTCTTCGACCTGCGCTGACCCCGCCCCACCCCGCCCGTCCCGCCACGACGGCGCTCGGCCCCGACCGGAACCCTCCGGCCGGGGCCGGGCGCTTTTGTCACCGGGGCGCATCCGCCGCCGGGCGCGCCGGTGACCTGCGCCGTTCGCCCCGGCGGGGCGGGCGCGAAGATCGTGGAAACCGGATTGCCAGCCCGCGTTCGCACGCACTAGCGTTCGACCGCGCACCGATCGTCGAGGTGAGGGCTCGTCACCTGACGAGTGGTCGGAATGCGCACCAATCGGACAAACACCCCTTCATTCACCGGTCTTCGGCGAGACGCTGCCCGTGCGGTGCCGTCGGCGAGGCGACCGGCGGTCGGCCCCGGGCCGAGGGGTACGGCTGCGAAGGCGAACGAACACATCATGCGAGAATCCCGTCCCCCCGGAAGGCTGCGGGGCCCGCTGGCGAGACGCCTGGTCCCCCTGTCCGCGGCCGCCCTGGTGCTGGCCGCTCCCGGAGCCGCGTTCGCGGACGGCTCCGGACCGAGCACCCCCACCGGGATGTACACCAGCCCCCAGTCGAGGAACCCCGCGGACAGTGCCTGCGGCGGCGGCACGCCCGGGTGGATCGGCCGGACGTCGACGTTCCAGGACGGTTCGTCCGACGTCCGCCTGTTCGCCTGGGCCGGCGGGGCGCCCGGCAGCAACATCACCGTCGGGTTCCACGTGTGGGACGCCTCGGCGGGCGAGAGCGCCGAGTCCGGCGCGACCTCGCGGACCAGCGTGCCGATCGCCGGCACCGGCGGCTGGGGCGACACCTACGTCGGCCGCGCGCTGGCGGACGGCCACCGGTACGGCTGGAACGCCTGGTCCACCGCCGGGGGCGTGAACAGCCCCGCGTCGGCGGACTGTGCCTTCACCGTCGACCTCAGCGCGCCGACCCAGGCGTCCATCGCGCCCTCCTCGGTGTTCCCGCCGCTCGGCAGCGGCGCCACGCCCACCGGCCGCGCCGGTGACACCGGCGTCACCGTCCGCGTCACCAGCAAGGACCCGGTCCCGGCCGGCTGCGTCGTCGGCAACTGCCTCGCCAGTGGCGTCCGCGCGTTCCAGTACGCGCTCGACGACAACAGCTCGCCCAACGGCACCGGCAGCGTCCCGGCCTCCTTCACGGCCGACGGCACCGCGTACGCCGACGTCCCGATCAGCGTCGGTGTCGGCAACTGGGGGAGCCACACGCTGTTCGTGCGCGCCGTCGACGGGGCCGGCAACTCCGCGCCGCAGGCGTCCACCTACGCGTACTACGTCCCCGCCAAGCCGGCCGCCCCGGTCGTGCCGGGCGACGTCGACCGCGACGGCGTCGCGGACTTCCTGCTCCCGGCCGCGGACGGCTCGCTGACCCTGTTCCGGGGCGGCGACGGCACCAAGCCGCTGACGCCCGAGGCGGCGTCCACGGCGGACCGCAGCCCGCGCAAGGACGACTGGAACAACTACCTGGTGGCCCACCGCGGCGCCGTCATGGGCAGCGGCGACTCGCTGTTCGCGTACAACAAGGCCACCAAGCAGCTCTTCCTCTACAGCAACGACGTGAACGCCGCCCCGGAGGGCACGGCCGGCCACTTCACCCGCTCCGCCACCCAGCTGGGCACCAGCGGCATGTGCACCCGGGGTGTCGACGGGACCTGGGACAACATCGCCCAGCTGACGGCCGTCCGACGGGGCAGCGGGACCGGCCTCGTCACCGTCGAGAAGGGCCACCTGCGCTACTACCCCTCCGACAGCCTGTGCCACGTCGGCACCGGTGTCGAGCTCGGCGCCGCCGGGGACGACTGGAGCGGCTTCACCCTGCTGCACCCCGGCGAGGTCAACGGCGCGCCGACGCTCTGGGTGCGGGACACCGTGACCGGGGCCGTCACCGGCCTGCCGCTGCCGCTGGACGCCGAGGGCTGGCCGGTCAACGGCTCCGCCCCGCTGACGATGCCCGCCCACCGGCCCCTGGGCTGGGGCCTCAAGGCCGCCGACGGCAAGGACCTCTGCGCCGACATCGACCACGGCTGGACGGGCAACGGCACCGCCGCCCTGCTGTGGACCTGCTCCGAGCAGGGCGAAAGCCCCAACCAGCAGTTCACCCTCGGCACCGACGGCTCGCTGCACGTCCTCGGCAAGTGCCTCGACGTCACCGGCGGCAACACCGCCAACGGCTCGCCGGTCAACCTGTGGGACTGCAACGGCAGCCCGGCCCAGCAGTGGGTCGCCGGTCCCCACCCGCGCACGCTGATGAACCCCAACGCGGGCAAGTGCCTCGACGCGGCCGACCCGGTCACCCGACTGGGCAGCCGCCTGGTGATCGCGGACTGCGGCGGCACCGCGACCGAGCAGTGGACGGTGCCCGCCGCCCACGCGGTGCTCCCGATCGGGCTCGCCGCGAACGTCTTCCCGACCGTGGACTCGCCCGGTGACATGACCGGCGACGGCTACCCCGACCTGGTCGCCACCGTCTACGACGGCCGGCTGGTGCGCTTCGCGGGCACCGCCCCGGCGGGCGGCCGACCGCGCTTCGCCGCGCCCCAGGAGATCCCGCGGGACCGCTCCGCCGACTTCGGCGTCCGCTCCGCCCACAACCCGGGCCGCTGCCTCGACAACTACGGCGCGCCCGACGGCGGCGGCCTGCGCTTCTACGACTGCTGGAACGGCGCGAGCCAGAAGTTCGCGTTCGGCTCCGACGGCACCCTGCGTTCCGGCGGCCGCTGCGTGACCGTCCGGGACGACGTGACCTCCTGGGGCGCGCCGACGGTCCTCACCGACTGCCGGGCCACCACCGGCCAGATCTGGACGTACCGCGCCGACGGCACCCTCCACAACCCCGCCGCCAACGCCTGCCTGGAACTGCCCGGCTGGAACGACGCCAACGGCACCATCCTGGGCATCTGGGGCTGCAACGGCAACGCCAACCAGCGCTGGACCCTCCAGCCCGCCACCGCCTGACCGCCTTTCCCACAAGGACCCGCGGGCCCGCGACGCACCACGCGTCGCGGGCCCGCGGGTTTTCGGCAACGGGAAACCGTGGCCGGGGGCGTCAACTCGCTGGCCGTCAACTTCTCGGCAGTCCTAGCATATTGGGCGGGGGACAAGGGGGAGCGATGAGCAACGACCTGTTCACGACGCTCGACCGGGCCACCGGCCGCACCGTTGCCGAGCCCGGGCTGGACACGCTGGTGGGCGGGCTGCTGGCCCAGGTGGTGAGCGGGGCCCGGGTGCTGCGGGCGGTGGCGCACCCGCTCGGGTTCTACTGCCTGCCGGTGGTGCGCGACGGGGCGCTCGGCGTCTGTGTGCACGTGTTCGACCCGGCGACTGCCGCCGGACAGCGCGAGATCCACTGCCACAGCTGGGAGTTGAAGAGCAGCGTGCTCTACGGCCGGATCGGCAACCTGCGGATCGGCGTGTACGACGAGCCCGCCCGGCCGACGCACCGGGCCTACGCGGTGCACAGCGACGCCGCCGCCGGGGTGGACGAGGTGCGGCCCACCGCCCGGCTGGTGCGCTGGGAGCCATTGGCCGAGCAGACCAGCGGGCGCGGCGAGACCTACACGCTGCGGGCCGGGGAGTTCCACGCCACCGTGTTGCCGGACGGCACGCCCACCGCCACCGTCGTGCTCGGCCGCACCGTACCGGGGCCGGTGGACGTGGTGCTGGGGCCGGTGGACGGCGGCCCCCGCCGGATGGTGCGCCGGCTCTGCGACGCGGAACGCACGGCCCGGATCGCCGAAGAGGCAGCCAGGAGGATCAGTGGGGAGTACGACGACGGACCCGGGTGACGGCGCCGGGGCGTTCGAAGAGGAATGCCGGGTCGCGGTGCGGGCCGCCGAGGACGCGGGCGCGCTGCTGCGCTCGCGCTTCCTCAGCACGTTCCGGGTGGACACCAAGGACGCGGACGGCGACGTGGTCACCGAACTCGACCTGCTCGCCGAGCAGCTGGTGACCCGCCGGCTGGCCGAGCGCTTCCCCGCCGACCGGATCCGCGCCGAGGAGGGCGGCGACCTGGTGGCCGGCGGGCCCGGCGCCCGCCGCACCTGGCTGGTCGACCCGCTGGACGGCAGCAACAACGTGGTGATCGGCCTGCCCGCCTACGTGGTCGGCATCGCGCTGTGCGTGGACGACGAGCCGGTGCTCGGCGTGGTGCACGACCCGGTGGCCGGCCGCACCTGGCGGGCGGTGCGCGGCTCGGGCGCCCACGGCCCGGCCGGGCGGCTGGCGGCGCCGCGGCGACCGCTCGGCGCCGTCCGACCGGTGCTCGGCTGGACCCAGGGCCACGGCGTGCCGGCCGGCGACCCGGTGGCGCGGGCCCTCAAGGACGGCCTGGAGAGCGGCGCGCGCCGGGTGCTCCAGCTGTGGGCGCCGCTGCTCACCTGGTCGCTGCTGGCCTGCGGGCTGATCGACGGCTTCGTCGGCTACCGGGCGGAGGAGATCGACCTGCCGGCCGGCTGCCTGCTCGCCACCGAGGCCGGGCTGGAGGTCCGCACGCTGGACGGCGGCCCCTTCAGTGCCCGGATCGGCCGGCCGGACACCGCTCGCAGCTATGTCGCGGCCCGCCCGGAGGTCCTGCCCCACCTGCTCGACCTGGTCGCGGCGGCCGGGTAGTCACCCGGTGAGGGCCAGTGCCGTCGTGGCCAGGGCGACGCCGCCGAGGGTCAGGACCGCGCTGGTCGCGGCGACGCCGCGCAGCGGCACCTGCAGACCGGCCGAGCGGCAGCGCTCGTACCAGAGCAGGGTGGCCAGCGAAGCCCAGGGAGTCACCAGCGGGCCGATGTTGGTGCCGATCAGCAGGGCCAGCAGCTGGGTGTGGTTGCCCTCCGGGACGGCGGCCTCGCCGGCCAGGTAGACCGGCAGGTTGTTCAGCAGGTTGGACAGGCCCGCGCCGACCGCCGAGGCCCGGAAGAGGCCGAGCGTGCCGCCGTCCGCGCCGATCGCGTCGGCCAGCAGCCGGTGCAGACCGTGCGCGTCCACCGTCTGCACCACCAGGAACATGCCGGGCACCATCACCAGCAGCCGCCACGGCACCAGTGAGGCCCGCAGCGCCTCCGGCCGGCGCACCGCGAACGCCACCACCACGACGGCCGCCGCCGCGCCCGAGGCCGCCCAGAGCGGGACGACGGCCGCCAGGCTGGCCACCAGGAAGCCGGAGCAGGCCAGCGCGCAGATCCGGAACAGCGTCCGGTCCCCTGGCCGGTGCGCCGCGGGCGGCCGGTAGGTGGCCGCGCCGCGCCGGCCGCGCCGCCAGTAGAAGCCCCACAGGCAGACCATGGTGACCAGCAGCGCGGCGAGTTGCGGCGCCCACATCACGCGGGCCAGGCCGGCGGGGGAGAGCGCGACCCGGTCGGCGGCCAGCAGGTTGGTGAGGTTGGAGACCGGCAGCAGCAGGCTCGCCGTGTTGGCCAGCCAGACCGTGGTCATCGCCAGCGGCAGCGGGGCGATGCCCACCCGGGTGGCCAGCGCCAGCATGACGGGGGTGAGCAGGACGGCGGTGGTGTCCAGGTTGAGCACCGTGGTGGTGAGCGCCGCGAAGCCGACGCAGAGCAGGAACAGCGCCGGGTAGCTGCCCCGTCCGGCCCGCGCCACCCAGGCCGCCACCACGTCGAACACTCCTGCGGCACTGGTCAGTTCGGCGAGCACGATGACCGAGCCGAGGAAGGCCAGCAGCGGGGCGATCCGTTGCACGGCCGCCCCGGCGGAGTCCGTCGGCAGCAGGCCGGTGGCGAGGAGGAGCAGGCCGCAGGCGAGCAGCCCCGCGGCCAGCAGGTCCAGGGGGTGCAGCCGCTTGACGGCGGGCCAGTACGCGAACACGGACGTCAGGGTCGCACACGAGACGTTGCCGGTCGAGGCCGTCGGCCGGGGCCGCCGCTCGTACGGACGGACGAGTGACGGAAACGTGGGGGAGGGGCGACGGCCGAAAACCACCCGAACTCGTTGAGGTGAAACAGGGTTGAGCCTCTCCGGATCGGTCATAAGCTGCTTCCATGGGGGCTCTTGACGCGACCCCGGGTGGCCCCGGGCCGATCGACTTCTTCATCAGCTACTCGCCGGCCGACGAACGGTGGGCGTCCTGGATCGCCTGGACCTTGGAGGAAGCGGGCTACCGGGCGCTGCTCCAGGCCTGGGACTTCGTGCCGGGCACCAACTTCGTCGACTTCATGGACCGCGGGGTGACCGAGTCCGCGGCCGTCATCGCGCTGCTCTCGCGCAACTACGAGCGCTCGCGCTACGGCCGGATGGAGTGGCAGGCCGCGCTGCGCGCCGATCCGGACGCGCCGGAGCGGCGGCTGCTGACCGTCCGGATCGAGGACATCCCGGTGGACGGGCTGCTCGCCACGCTCACCTACATCGACCTCGTCGGCGTCACCGAGCCCGCCCGGGCGCGCGAACTGCTGCTCACCCGGGTCGGCCAGGCGGTGGACGGCCGGGCCCGCCCCGACCTGGTCCCCGGCTACCCGGGCAACGGCGGCAACGGCACCAGCGGCGGCAACGGCAGCAGCGGCGGCCCCGTCCGGACGCCGAGCGCCGTCCCCGCCCCGCGCCAGGTCGGCGGCACCGGCTGGGCCGGACGCCGCCGCCCCTCCGCCCAGCCCGAGTACCCGCAGGCCGCCGCCCGCCCCGCGGGCCGCGAGGCGATCACCGTCCTGCACCTGGCCGGACCCGCCTTCGGCAGCGGCCACGACCCGGTCGACCTGCAGGCCGCCATCTGGGGCGACCTGGTCGAACTCGCCGACGCCGGCGCCCCCGCGCCCGAACTCGTCGTCGTCACCGGCGACCTCACCGCCTCCGGCAGCCCCCGCGAGTGCGAGCAGGCGCTCACCTTCCTCACCGGCATCCGCGCCCTGCTCGGCCTGGAACCGCACCGGGTGGCCGTGCTGCCCGGCGGCCAGGACGTCAGCCAGGCCGCCTCCCGCGCCTACTTCGCCACCTGCGAGGCCGACGAGCTGCGGCCCGCCGCGCCGTACTGGCCCAAGTGGCGGCACTACGCCCGGCTGTTCCAGGAGTTCTACCAGGGCCTGGACGTGGTCTTCGACAGCGCCCAGCCGTGGACGCTCTTCCCGGTGCCCGAACTCGGCACCGTCGTCGCCGGGCTCAACTCCTCGATGGCCTGGACCCACCGGCCCGAGGACCACTACGGCTGGCTCGGCCCCGAGCAGGCCGCCTGGTTCGCCCAGGCGCTGCGCCCGTACGCCAACGACGGCTGGCTGCGGATCGGCGCCGTGCGCCACCCGGTCACCCCGGGCTCCGGCGTGCGCTCCGCCAACATCGCCCCCGCCCGCGCCTCCCACGGCCCGGGCGCCGAACCGCTGCGCGACGCCGACCGGTTCACCCGGCTCACCGCACCCCGCCTCCACCTGCTGCTGCACGGCCCGGCCGACGGCCGCACCACCCCGCGCACCCTGGCCACCTCGACCGGCGAGCTTCCCGTCCTGGGCGCAGCCGCCCCCGGCGCCCACCAGTTGCTCCGGCTCACCCGTGA
Source organism: Kitasatospora sp. NPDC058032 (assembly GCF_042885845.1). Lineage (NCBI taxonomy): Bacteria > Bacillati > Actinomycetota > Actinomycetes > Kitasatosporales > Streptomycetaceae > Kitasatospora > Kitasatospora sp. NPDC058032. Next base: position 107,401 of record NZ_JBHVRK010000015.1, read on the forward strand.
GGGCCTCACCCGCTGGCCCGCCCCCGTCGGCGAACACCAGCGGCTCACGGTGGCCTGGCACCGGGCCGAACGCGCCTTCCCGGCCCCCGAACCGGCCCCGCAGGCCGGCCCGCCGCAGCTGGAGGAGGTCCGCGAACCCGCCGACACCGACCACGAGGCCCGCGCGCTCGCCACCCCGGAGCAGGCCCTGCTGGAGCGGGTCGCCGAGGTCTGCCGCACCCGCCACCCGGGCGCCCAGATCCGCTCCGTCGCCGGCACCGCCACCCAGCTGTTCGTCACCTGGGCGGAATCCGGACTGGTCCGCCAACAGCGGGTCGCCGCCTGCGTCGGCACCCCCACCGAGGAGGAGGTCGAGCGCTTCGCCGACGCGGTGCACGCCGACGGCGCCGCCCTCGACGCCGAACTCGTCCACGACGGCCCGCCGCCCTCGCGCGAACTGCGCGACCGGGCCCGCCGCCGGGGCGTGCGGCTGCGCAGCTTCCTGGAGTTCCAGGGCCTGCTCGACCTGCGCGGCCACGTCGCCGCCCAGACCGAACGGCTCGCCACCGACAGCCAGTACCACCCCGGCCTCTACCTGCCGCAGCGCTACCGCGACGCCGAACGCCCCGGCGCCGAGGAACGCGACGGCCTGGTCGAGGAGATGCTGCGACTGCTCGACTCCGACCACGGCCGCTTCGTCCTGCTGCTCGGCGACTTCGGCCGCGGCAAGACCTTCGCGCTGCGCGAGCTGGCCCGCCGGCTGCCCGCCGAACTCCCGCACCTGTCGCCGCTGTTCATCGAGCTCAGCGCCCTCGACAAGGCGCACTCGCTGGACGGCCTGGTCGCCGCCCATCTCACCGAGCACGGCATCGACACCCTCGACCTGCGGGCCTTCCGCTACATGCTCCGCCAGGGCCGGGTCGTGCTGCTCTTCGACGGCTTCGACGAACTCGTCAACCGGGTCAGCTACGAACGCGCCGCCGACCACCTCCAGGTTCTGCTGGACGCCGCCGTCGACAGCGCCAAGATCGTGGTCACCAGCCGCACCCAGCACTTCAGCTCCCACGAGCAGGTGCTCACCGCGCTCGGTGAACGCGTCGGCCTGCTCCCGCAGCGCCGGCTCATCGCCGTCCAGGACTTCACCCCGCACCAGATCCGCGGCTACCTCGGCAACCGCTACGGCGACCGGGAGGCCGCCGACCGCCGGATGCGGCTGCTGGAGGCCATCCCCGACCTGCTCGCGCTCTGCCGCAACCCCCGGCTGCTGAGCTTCGTCGCCGACCTTGACCACGACCGGCTGCGCGCCGTCGCCGGCGCCGGCCGGGCCCTCAGCGCCGCCGGCCTCTACCAGGAGGTCTTCACCGCCTGGCTGCGGTTCGAGGAGCAGCGCGGCCACGGCGGCCCCGGCGCCGCCCCCGGCCTGCACCTCGACCAGCTCTGGCAGGCCGTCACCCTGCTCGCGCTGCGGCTGTGGGAGAGCGGCCGCAGCTCCATCCCGCTGGACGAGATCGTCGACATCGCCGGCGTGCTCAACGGCCTCGCCGAGAACCGGATGCCCACCCCGCAGGTCGCCCACGCCGTCGGCTCCGGCAGCCTGCTGGTCCGCTCCGACGAGGGCATGTTCCACTTCATCCACGGCTCGGTGGTGGAGTGGCTGGTCGCCCGGGCCGCCGCCGAGGCGTTGCGGCGCGGCGACGCCACCCTGCTCGGCCGCGGCCCGCTCAGCCGGTTGGCCGTCGAGTTCCTCTGCGACCTCACCGACCACCAGGTCTGCCAGCGCTGGGCCCGCTCCGTCCTGGACATCCCCGAGGCCGCCTCCGAAGCGGCCCGGCTCAACGCCGTCAAGATCCTCGACCGGCTGCGGGTGCCCGCCCACACCGACCTGCGCGGCGCCACCCTGGCCGGCGAGGACCTCTCGCACCGCGACCTGTCCGGCGTCGACCTGTTCGGCGCCGACCTGCGCGGGGCCCGGCTGCTCGGTGCCAACCTCGCCGGCGCCGACCTGCGCGGCGCCCGCCTGGCCGGCGCCCGGCTCGACGCCGCCGACCTCAGCGGCGCCGACCTGCGCTTCGCCGACCTGCACGGTGCCCGGCTGATCCGCACCGACCTGCGCGGCGCCCGGCTGCGCGGCAGCCGCTGGCAGCGGGCCGCGCTGATCTCCGCCGTCACCGACGAGGAGGTGCTGGCCGCCCCCGAGCTGCAGGCCGCCGCCATCGCCCCCGGGCTGCCCGTCGAGGCCGGCTTCAGCCCCTCCGAGGTCGGCGTCCCCTACGGCTTCGACGTGCGCTCCACCCGGCTGCCCGAGCCCGTTGCCTTCAGCCGGGACGGCCACCTGCTGGCGGTCGGCTCCGAGGACGGCAGCGTGCTGGTCTGCGACGCCGTCACCGGCATCGCCCTGCGCACCCTCAAGGACCACATCGGCCGCGTCTACACCGTCAAGTTCGCCGGCAACGTGCTCGCCACCGGCAGCGCCGACGGCACCGTCCGGCTCTGGGACCCGGTCTCCGGCGAGTGCCGCCACCGCCTCGACGTGCACCCCGGCGGCGTCTGGCCGGTCTCGCTCGCCCCCGACGGCCGGATGGTCGCCACCGGCGACCTCAACGGCGTCGTCACCCTCTGGGACACCGCCACCGGCGAGCCGCTGCACCGGCTGCCCGGCCACGCCGCGCCCGTCTACACCTCGGTGTTCAACCCCGACGGCACCGTGCTGGTCACCGGCGACCAGGGCGGCGGTGCCCGGCTGTGGTCCACGGTGACCGGCCGCCGGCTCGCCGTCCTGCCCGGCCACCGCGGCACCGTCTACCGCTCCGCGTTCAGCCCGGACGGCACCCTGGTGGCCACCGCCGACGGCGGGCCGGACGACGGCACCGGCGGCACCGTGCGGATCTGGGAGGTGGCCGGCCGCCGGCTGCGCCACAGCCTGCCCGGCCACGCCGGCCGGATCTACACGCTGGCCTTCCACCCCGACGGCGACCTGCTCGCCAGCGGTGACACCGAGGGCCAGATCCGGTTCTGGAACCCGCTCGACGGCACTGCCGCCGGCCGGCCCGAGGACTCCACCGGCAAGATCTACCAGGTCACCTTCGACGAGGCCGGCACCCGCTTCGCGGCCAGCGACAGCGACGGCGGGGTCCGGGTCTGGCGGGTCGGCGCCGGGGAGGGCGCGGGCACGGTGGGCGCCGCGGGCGCCCGCGAGGTGGTGCCGCTGCGCCGGCAGCCGCCCGAGCACCGCGGCTCGGTCTGGGCCTGCCGGTTCCGCCCCGGCTCGGGCCGCGGCGGCGCGGAGAGCGACCCGCTGCTGGTCACCGGCGGCAACGACGGCCGGGTCCGGCTCTGGGACCCCTCCAGTGGCCGCAGCCGCCAGCTGCTGCGCGGCCACGGGCGGCGGATCGGCTCGCTCACCTTCAGCGGCGACGGAGCCCTGCTGGCCGCCGGCGGCAACGACGGCGCGGTCCGGATCTGGGAGCCGTCCACCGGCCGTCGGCTGCGCGAACTCTCCGGCCGCAGCAGCCGGTTGGTCTCCGCGGTGTTCAGCCCGGAGGAGGCCGTACTGGCCACCGCCACCAACGACGGCGACCTGTGCCTGTGGAACGCCCGCACCGGCGAGTACCTGCGCGAGATGGACGTCGAGACCGAGCACGTCTGGGCGGAGGCGTTCAGCGCCGACGGTGCCCTGGTCGCCACCGCCAACGACGACGACACCGTCCGCATCTGGTACCGCCGCACCGGCGCCCACCTCACCACGCTGCGCGAGCACCGCGGCCGGGTCCGCTCGATCGCCTTCAGCCCGGACGGCCGGCAGCTGCTCACCGGCTGCGACGACACCAAGGTGCGGATCTCCGACATCGCGACCGGGCGGGTGGAGGCCGAACTCGACGGCCACACAGACCGGGTGTACGCCGTCGCCCCGGCCGCCGACAGCGCCTGGCTGGCCAGCGCCTCCTGGGACGGCACCGCGCTGATCTGGGTCGACCGGACCGTCCGCCACCGGCTCACCGGCCACGTCGGCCGGCTGTGGACCGCCGCCGCCCACCCGCACCGCCCGCTGCTCGCCACCGCCGGCGACGACCGGGTGGTCCGGGTCTGGGACCCGCTCAGCGGCACCGAACTGGCCGGTCTGCGCGGCCACACCGGGCGGATCCTCGCCGTCACCTTCAGCCCGGACGGCTCACTGCTGGCCAGCGGCGGCGAGGACGGCACCGTCCGCCTCTGGCGCGTCCAGGCCGACGGCCGCCCGACCGCGCTGGCCACCCTGCTCGGCGCGCCGGACGGCTGGGCCGCCCTGCTCCCCTCCGGCGCCTACAAGTGCGAGGGCGACGTGGCCGGTGAGTTCTGGCACGCCGTCGGCATGTGCCGCTTCGAACCCGGCGAACTCGACACCCACCTCCCCGGCGTCCACCGCCTCCCCCCGGAGGCGGAGCTGTAGGCGGCGGCGCGTCCTGTGCACGGAGCGGGGCCCCGCCGTTCGCAGACCGGCGGGGCCCCTTGTCATGGGTGCTGCGTAGTGGATATCGGTCTACTGGTACGACGCGGAGAGCGTGGTACCGCTGAAGGTCTGCTGGGCGGCGAGGCTGAAGAAGGCCCACCCGGCGGGCGGGTTGGTGATGGTCAGCGTCTCGTTGTTGTCGGCGTTGGTGGACTTGGCCAGCGCGTTGCCGGTGGTGGCCCAGTTGTTGCCGCCGTAGTAGAGGTCGGCGTTGCCGGTGCCGCCGCTGCTGGTGATGGTCAGCGTCTTGACGCCGGCCGGCAGGTTGATGAAGTGGTAGCTGTAGTTGCCGGTGGTGGCGGTGAGGTTGTCCCGGCGGCAGTTGTTGTCGAACTGGCGGGTGTCCGGGATGGTGCAGAGCGGGGTGCTCGGGGTGACCGGGCCGGTCGGGGCCTCCGGCAGCGGGCCGCAGTCGTTCTTGGCGCAGGCGTCCAGCCAGGTGTTGAAGTCGGCGTCGTAGCGCGTGCCGATGGTCTGCTTCAGGAAGGCGCGGGCACCGTTCCAGTCGGCGGCGCGGTACATGGTGAGCACGGTGTCGACGTCCGCGCGGTGGTTCTGGAGCATGTAGCGGACGGCCAGCCAGCCCCAGCGGTAGACGCGGTTGGTGTTGACGTCGGCGCCGGCCTCCGGGTCGTACGTGGTGTCGAACAGCTCGCTGAGCTTGTACGTCTTGGCGGCCGCCAGGGCGATCGCCTTGTCGTTGCGCTCGTTGCGGTAGCCGAAGGAGATGTTCTCGGCGATGCCCTCGACCCACCAGGTGGTCGGGGTCAGCTCGCTGGCCGCGTAGTCGCCGCCCATGTTGTAGCGGCCGTCGAGGTAGTGGGTGTACTCGTGGTTGAGGTTCCAGATCGCGAACGTCGCGGTGTCCCACCACACCTCGTGGGCGATGAAGCGGGCCTGGTTGCCCGGCTTGGACGGGTCGCCCTCCTCGTACATGCCGCCGTTGTCGACGTCGATGTCGTAGAAGGCCCAGGCGTACAGCTTGTAGTGGTACTCGTCGTTGAAGACGACGACCTCGAGGTTGGTGTTCACGTCCCCGGGGATGACGCCCGGGTCGCCGATGATCTTGTGGAAGTACGGGTTCTGGTCCGTCAGGTTGGTGCAGGTGGAGCGCAGCTGCCAGGGGGACATGTCCTGGGCCCGGATCTTCAGGTCCGGGTTGCAGGTGTACGTCGTCGGGAGGATCACCGGGATGAGGCGGGCGCCCAGGTCGCAGATGCCGTAGTCGGCGCAGTGGCCCTTGTCGAACTGGCGCGTGGCCCAGCCCAGGTTCATGGTGATCGGGGCCGTCGGGCCGGTGTTCGGCCAGCGGTTGATCAGGTCCTTCAGGATCGGCCGGAGCCGGGGCTTGAGCTCGTCGACCTTCAGGGCGTAGCCGAGGTAGCGGCCGGTGTTGCTGATCAGGTTGTCGTGGTTCAGCAGCGGCTCGTTGCGGGTGATGAAGCCGGCCCAGGCGTCGAGAATGGTGGGGTCGGCCCGGAGCGCGGCCTTCCAGCCCGTGCTGTCCTTCTTGTCCTCGAAGCCGTCCTCGATCATCGGGTCGAACCGCACGACGGTGGCCTTGAGGCTCGCGGGTGCGGTGACGCCGTCGAAGGTGGAGAGCAGCCACTTGTAGACACCGGCGTACCGGCCGAGCGTCGAGGTCTGGTCGATGACCTTGGTGGTCTCGACGAGGAGCGCGGCGTTGGCTTCGGTGACGTCCTTGCTGTGCGGGGAGGCGAAGAACGCGTCCAGCGCGCCGTTGGTCGCGGCGGTCAGCGTCGGGCCGTAGGTGCCGACCACGGCCGGGTAGTTCGACTGCACCCAGTAGGCGGCGCGCAGGAACAGCACGAGCTGCCCGATGTCGGTGCTGTTGTCGCCCGGGTAGGCGGGGGAGTCGTCGCGCAGCGCGTTGGCGACGGTCACCAGGTTGGACTCGCGGAAGGCGGTCGCCGCGTTGTCCCCGGTGAGGTCGAACAGCGGGTAGGTGCACTCGACTTTCGGCAGGGCCTTGAGCTTCTGGACCAGCGCGCTGCCCGTGGCGCTGATCAGCTCGGAGAGGTCGGTGGGACAGCTGTCCCCGGCGGCGGGGGCCGAGAAGCCCTTGGCGGCCGGGGAGGGCGCGTCGGTCGGGGCGCCGAGCGCGCGCTGGGCCCGGTCGTTGTCATCGGCGGAGAGCTTGAAGGGGTGCGTCCGCTGGACATCGGGCTCGGGGAACGGGATCGACCGGGGCGCCGAAGCAGAGGCGGCGCCGGCGGCGGCCGGGGTGCCCGCGGGGGCCGGCGCGGCCTGGCTCTGCGGAGCGAAGAGGCCGATCGCGAGGAATAAGGCGGTGCCGAGCGCAGGGACTCTGCGCGCGTTGGCCTTGGACATGCGGAAGGAGCGCATCTGTGGGGGCCTCCGGGCCTGTTGGGCCGCATGTGGGGCACGCGGCTCTCGGTGTGTGACATGTAAAATGGCACACATCACAGTGCACTGGGAAGGTTGCGAACCAAAGAATTGTTCGCCGCAACCGAAACGTTGTCAGTTCGCTTCCCGGGGGGGCTTCGAGAAGGTGTGCGCGGGCATGGAAAAGGCCCCGCCGGGCGAACCGGCGGGGCCCTTCGTATGCGGAGCCTGTTACTGGTACGACACGGAGAGCGTGGTACCGCTGAAGGTCTGCTGGGCGGCGAGGCTGAAGTAGACCCAGCCGGACGGCGGGTTGGTGATGGTCAGCGTCTCGTTGTTGTCGGCGTTGGTGGACTTGGCCAGCGCGTTGCTGGTGGTGGCCCAGTTGTTGCCGCCGTAGTAGAGGTCGGCGTTGCCGGTGCCGCCGCTGCTGGTGATGGTCAGCGTCTTGACGCCGGCCGGCAGGTTGATGAAGTGGTAGCTGTAGTTGCCGGTGGTGGCGGTGAGGTTGTCCCGGCGGCAGTTGTTGTCGAACTGGCGGGTGTCCGGGATGGTGCAGAGCGGGGTGCTCGGGGTGACCGGGCCGGTCGGGGCCTCCGGCAGCGGGCCGCAGTCGTTGCTGGCGCACTTGGTGAGCCAGGCGTCGAAGCCGGCGTCGTAGCGGGTGCCGATGTCCTGCTTCAGGATGGTGCGGGCGCCGTTCCAGTCACCGGTGCGGTACTTGGTGAGGATGGCGTCCATGTCGGAGCGGTGCTCCTGGAGCATGTAGCGGACGGCCAGCCAGCCCCAGCGGTAGACGCGGTTGGAGTTCTCGTCGGGGTCGGCGGTCTGGCCGTAGACGGTGTCGAAGAGCTCGCTGAGCTTGTAGGTCTTCTTGCCGGCCTCGGTGATCGCGGCGGCGTTGCGCTCGTTGCGGTAGCCGTAGGAGATGTTCTCGGCGATGCCCTCGACCCACCAGATGGTCGGGGTGGTCTGGCTGGCCTCGAAGTCGCCGTGCATGTTGTAGCGGCCGTCGAGGTAGTGGGTGTACTCGTGGTTGAGGTTCCAGATCTCGAACTTCGGCCGCAGCCAGGAGGCCTCGTGGGCGATGAAGCGGGCCTGGTTGCCCGGCTTGGACGGGTCGCCCTCCTCGTACATGCCACCGTTGTCGACGTCGATGTCGTAGAAGGCCCAGGCGTACAGCGAGTACTGGTCGTAGTCGTCGAAGGCGACGACCTCGAGGTTGGTGTTCACGTCGCCGGGGATGGCGCCCTTGTCACCGATGATCTTGTGGAAGTAGGCGTCCTGGTTGATCAGGCTGGTGCAGGTCGAGTCCAGCTGGCCCGGGGACATGTCCTGGGCCTTGATCTTCAGGCCGTCGTTGCAGACGCGCTGGATCGGCAGGATCACCGGGATGAGGCGGGTGCCCAGGTCGCAGATGCCGTAGGCCGCGCAGTTGCCCTTGTCGAACTGGCGGGTCGCCCAGCCCAGGTTCATGGTGATCGGGGCGGTGGGGCCGACGTTCGGGTAGCGGTTGATGAGGTCCTTCAGGACCGGCCGGAGCTGGCCCTTGAGCTCGTCGACCTGCAGGGCGTAGCCGAGGTAGCGGCCGATGTTGCTGACGACGTCCCAGCGGTTCAGCTGCGAGTCGTTGCGGGTGATGAAGCCGGACCAGGTGTTGACGATGCTCGGGTCGGCCTTGAGGGCGGCCTTCCAGCCGGCGGCGTCGGTCTTGGACTCGTAGGCGTCCTTGAGGACCCAGTCGAACTCCGAGACGGTGTTGGTCATCTGGGTGGGCCAGCTGCCGTTGTAGCTGGAGAGCAGCCACTTGAACACGCCGGCCTCGCGGCCGAGGGTGTCGCTCTGCCCGATCACCTTGACGACCTCGACGAGGAGCGCGCCGTTGGCGTCGGTGACGTCCTTGCCGTGCGCGGAGGCGAAGAAGGCGTCCAGCGCGGCACCGGTCGCGGACTTCAGCGTCGAGCTGTAGGCGCCGACGGTCTCCGGGAACTTCCACTGCACGAAGTAGCCGGCGCGCAGGAACAGCACCAGCTGCCCGATGTTGGTGCTGTTGTCGCCCGGGTAGGCGGGGGAGGCGTCGCGCAGGGCGTTGGCGACGGTCACCATGTTGGCCTCGCGGAAGGCCTTGACGCTGTCCCCGGTGATGTTGAACAGCGGGTAGGTGCAGTCGACCCGCGGCAGGGCCTTCAGCTGCTGGACCAGCGCGCTGCCCGTGGCGTTGAGCACTCCGGAGAGGTCGGGACAGGGGTCGGCGGCGGCGGCCGAGAAGCCCTTGGCGGCCTTGGCCGGCTGGGTGGCCGGGGCGGCCGGCGGGGTGTTCGCCTCGGCGCTGTCCTGGGCGGAGAGCTTGAAGGGGCTGGTGCTCTTCGCGTCGGGCGACTTGGGCACCGGGATCGACCGCGGCGTCGACGAGGCGGCGCTGTTGCCGGCCGGGGCCGCGGCGGAGCCGGCCGGGGCGGCCTGGCTCTGCGGGGCGAACAGGCCGAGTGCGATGAAGAAGGCGGCACCGAGCGCAGGGAGCCTGCGCGCGTTGGCCTTGGAAATCCGGAAGGGACGCATCTGTGGGGGCCTCCGGGGCCGTTCGGGCCGCGGTTTGGGGGACCGCGACCTCTCGATGTGTGACATGTAAAATGGCACAGGTCACAGTGCGCTGGGAAGATGAATGATCGAAGAATTGTTCGTCGCAACCGAAACGTTGTCAGAGGACAGTCGCCCGGGGCTTTTGTCCCGGATCGTCCTGCGGTTGTTGTGACTCAGGCGGCCCGCGCCGTCACCCGCGGGGTGAGTGCCGCGAACTCCAGCGGCGCCGACGGGTCGACCGACAGGTCTGCCGGGGCCGGCGCGGCGCCCGCACGCACCAGCAGGTCGCCGACGGCCGCGACCATCGCCCCGTTGTCCGTGCACAGTCCGAGCGGCGGCACCCGCAGCGCGATCCCGGCCGAGGCGCAGCGCCGCTCGGCCAGCTCCCGCACCCGCGAGTTCGCGGCCACCCCGCCGACCACCACCAGCGTCCCGATCCCGTGGTCCAGGCAGGCCCTGACGGCCTTGCGGGTCAGCACGTCGGCGATCGCCTCCTGGAGTGCGGCGGCGGCGTCCGGGACGTGCGGCTCGGCGCCGGCGGCCCGCTGCGCCTCCACCCAGCGGGCGGCGGCGGTCTTGAGGCCGGAGAAGGAGAAGGCGTAGGGCGGGTCGTTCGGCCCGCTCAGCGGGCGCGGGAAACGCACCGCGCGCCGGTCGCCCTCGCGCGCGGCCCGGTCGATCGCGGGGCCGCCGGGGTAGGGCAGCCGCAGGATCCGGGCCACCTTGTCGAAGCACTCGCCGGCCGCGTCGTCCAGGGTGTCGCCCAGGTGCACGATCGGATCGCGGGCCAGGTCGCGGACGAGCAGCAGGGAGGTGTGCCCGCCGGAGACGATGAGGACCACGCACGGGTCCGGCAGCGGTCCGCCGTCGAGCGTCGCGGCGGCCACGTGCCCGGCCAGGTGGTGCACCCCGTACAGCGGGACGCCCAGCGAGAAGGCGTACGCCTTGGCCGCCGCCACCCCGATCTGCAGGGCCCCGGCCAGGCCCGGACCGGCCGTCACCGCGACGGCTCCGACGTCGGCGAGGGTCAGCCCGGCCCGGCGCAGCGCCTCGTCGACCACCGGGGCCATCGCGTGCAGGTGCGCCCGGGCGGCGATCTCGGGGACCACGCCGCCGAAGCGGGCGTGCTCGTCCATCGAGGAGGCCACCGCCTGTCCGAGCAGCACGCCGTCGCGCACCAGCCCCGCGCCGGTCTCGTCGCAGGACGACTCGATGCCCAGCACCACCGGTGCGCCTGTCATGGTCACTCGCCCTCACCGCTCATTACACGCTGCCGGTCCCATTGTGCCCGACACGGCGGGAGGAATATGCAGGAGCCTCTTGTTCGTTCTTGCAACTGATACGCAATAGTGTTGACCCGGCACGATCGTCATCGTTGAACTCGCCGAAAGGGGCCGTGTCCTGATGGGCACCTACTCGCTTCCCGACCTGCCGTACGACTACTCCGCGCTGGAGCGCGCGATGTCCGCGGAAATCCTGGAGCTGCACCACTCCAAGCACCACGCCGCGTACGTCAAGGGCGCCAACGACACCCTGGAGCAGCTGGCCGAGGCGCGTGACAAGGAGCAGTTCGGCGGTCTGGTCGGCCTGCAGAAGACCTTCGCCTTCCACCTCTCCGGCCACGTGCTGCACTCGCTGTTCTGGCAGAATCTCTCCCCGGAGGGCGGCGACCGCCCCGAGGGCGAGCTGGCCGATGCCATCACCGAGCACTTCGGCAGCTTCGAGGCCTTCAAGAAGCAGCTGACCACCGCCACCACCGGCGTCCAGGGCTCGGGCTGGGGCATCCTCTCCTGGGAGCCGCTGGCCGGCCGCCTGATCGTCGAGCAGGTCTACGACCACCACGGCAACGTCGGCCAGGGCACCACCCCGCTGCTGGCCTTCGACGCCTGGGAGCACGCCTACTACCTGCAGTACAAGAACGTCCGCCCCGACTACGTCACCCGCCTGTGGGACGTCGTCAACTGGCAGGACGTCTCGACCCGCTTCACGGCCGCCAAGAGCGCCTGACCCGGGGCAGGTAACGGAGGGCCCCCGGACGGTGCGCACCGTCCGGGGGCCCTTCCGTCAGCGCCGGGCCCCAGCGGGCCAGAGCACCTCGACGGGAACACCCAGCCGCCGTGCGTGGGCGACCACGTCCGCCGTCCCGCCGAAGCCCCGGGCGGGCAGCCCGTCCCAGACGGCGATCAGGCGGTCGACCTGGCCGACGAGCAACTCGCTCCCGGCCATGTGGGCGGCCTCGTCGGACTCCACCCGCCCGGTGTGGTGCTGCTCGGAGGCGCCCCGGAGGAGGCGGTCGTAGACCGGATGGTGCCACTCCGGCAGGCCGTCACGGTATTGCTGGGCGGGGATGACAACCGCGAGTCGGGCTCCCCGGTCGAGTGCGATCTCGGCGATCCACGCGTCCGGACCGTCCGCGATGCAGGACACGACGGTGAGTTCGCCCGCGGCCTCTGCCGCCAGGGAGTCGGCCAGCAACTGCCGGACCTTCCGCTCCAGCTCGGCATCCAGCCCTCGGTGCCCCGTGATCCCGATCCGCATCGTGCTCCTTCCTGGAGGTGTACGCCGTGCAGCCGCTCGTCGAAGTCACGGACGGCCCTGGACGGCGACGACGTGCTGAAGGAGCGCCGGAGCGCACGGCCCCTTTCGACGATCCGCCCCGAGCGGTACTGGAGGCCGATCTCCAACGCCTGGCCGGCGAGCGTGAACGCCGCTGCGCCTCGAACTGGGCGAGACTTCCTGTCTTGTAGGCGGCGAGCGGCGGGTGGAACTGCCGCCTCTCCACGTACTCGCCTTCCTTCGTCGTCCGCATCGGCGGGGCGGCCAAGCCGAGCATGGCCGGTGGGATGTCCAGGTGCCGTGAGATCCGTGCCGTGGTTCCCGGCCCGGGACGCCTGCCGGACGGCTGCCGAGTTCCAGTTCACCAGCCCACCCAAACGCTACGGGCCCTCACCGGGCCGTGATGCGGTTCGATGCGGTGCGCGCATACGGGTATGCGCGCACCGCATCATCGATCGTCCCATAGGTGTGACCGCTTGTTGACTGGTGGTGATCAGTCGCTCGGTCCTCGGCAGCTCTTCTGCCCCGTCGACGTGGAGGCGTTCAGGACGGTCAGTCCGCTCGGTGGTGCGCGGTTCCCGGTGCCGTTGGAATGGGGGGGTGGTGCCGGGGCCGGAGGCGGTGCCGGCGGCGCGGTGGTTGGTGGCGGCGATCGTGCGGGAGTGGGATGTGCCGCTCACGGATGATGCGTTCCAGGACCTGGAGTTGTGTGCCAGCGAGGTGATCGTCGATGCACTGCGGTTCGAGCTTCCCGAGCAGTGCGGAGCACCGTGCCCCACGCATGGGTGGGGCACGGCGCTGGGCCTCGCGGCGGTGTAGCGGACTGCTCAGGTCGCCGGTGGCGTGCCGAAGGCGTCCAGGATGGTGTCGGCTGCCAGGGTGGCGGTGAGGGTGCCCTCGCGGACCCGGCGTTCCAGGTCGGGGACCAGGCGGGTCACCTCAGGATCGGAGTGCAGGCGGGCGAGGAGCTGGTCGTGGACCATCGCCCAGGTCCACTCCACCTGCTGGTCGCGGCGCTTGGCGGCGAGTGCGCCGGTCGCGTCCAGCACCTTGCGGTGCTGCTGGAGCCGCTCCCAGACGACGTCCAGGCCGCTGCCGTCGCGCCCCGAGCAGGTCAGCACCGGCGGTGTCCACGGGGCGTCCGGGGCCTGGAGCAGCCGCAGCGCGCCGGCGAGCTCCCGGGCCGCGGCCTTGGCGTCCAGCTCGTGCGGGCCGTCCGCCTTGTTGACCGCGATGACGTCGGCGAGTTCCAGCACGCCCTTCTTGATGCCCTGCAACTGGTCGCCGGTGCGGGCCAGCGACAGCAGCAGGAAGGAGTCCACCATGCCGGCCACCGTGGTCTCCGACTGGCCGACGCCGACCGTCTCGATCAGCACCACGTCGTAGCCGGCCGCCTCCATCACCAGCATCGACTCCCGGGTGGCCTTGGCCACCCCGCCGAGCGTGCCCGAGGTGGGGGAGGGGCGGACGAAGGCCTGCGGGTCGACCGCGAGCCGCTCCATCCGGGTCTTGTCGCCCAGGATCGAGCCGCCGGTACGGCTGGACGTCGGGTCGACGGCCAGCACCGCCACCCGGTGCCCGAGCCCGGTGAGCATGGTGCCGAAGGCGTCGATGAAAGTCGACTTGCCGACTCCGGGCACCCCCGTGATGCCCACCCGCACGGCCCCGCCCGCGTGCGGCAGCAGCATCGTCAGCAGCTGCTGCGCCAGCACGCGGTGGTCCGGCCGGGTGGACTCGACGAGGGTGATGGCCCGCGCGATGTACGCGCGCGAGCCCTCCCGCACGCCCGTCGCGTAGCTGTCCAGGTCGATCGTCCGGGGCGCCATCGGATCAGCGCCTCAGAGCTCGTGGCCGAGATCGGCGGCGAGCGACTTCAGCAGGTCGTAGGCGGCCTCCGGGATCACCGTGCCGGGCGGGAAGACCGCCGCGGCGCCCGCCTCGTACAGCGCGTCGAAGTCCTGCGGGGGGATCACCCCGCCGACCACGATGGTGATGTCCTCCCGGCCCGCCGCGGCCAGTTCGGCGCGCAGCGCGGGCACCAGGGTGAGGTGGCCGGCGGCCAGCGAGGAGACGCCGACGATGTGCACGTCCGCCTCGACGGCCTGCCGGGCGACCTCGGCCGGGGTCTGGAACAGCGGGCCGACGTCCACCGTGAAGCCGAGGTCGGCGAAGGCGGTGGCGATCACCTTCTGGCCGCGGTCGTGGCCGTCCTGGCCCATCTTGGCGACCAGGATGCGCGGGCGGCGGCCCTCGGCCTCCTCGAACCGCTCGACCAGCTCGCGGGTGCGCTGCAGGGGGGCCGACGGGCCCGCTTCGTCTCGGTACACACCCGAGATGGTACGGATCTGCCCGGAGTGGCGGCCGTACACCTTCTCCAGGGCGTCCGAGATCTCGCCGACGGTGGCCTTGGCACGGGCCGCGTTCACCGCCAGGTGCAGCAGGTTGCCGTCCAGCGAACCGCCGCGCTGCGGACCGGCCTCGGCGGCCCGGGTCAGCGCGTCCAGCGCGGCGCGGGTGGCGGCCTCGTCGCGCTCCTCGCGCAGCCGGCGCAGCTTCTCGACCTGCCGGGCGCGCACCGCGGAGTTGTCGACCTTGAGCACCTCGATCTGCTCGTCGCTCTCCACCCGGTACTTGTTGACGCCGATCACCGGCTGGCGGCCGGAGTCGATCCGGGCCTGGGTGCGGGCGGCGGCCTCCTCGACGCGCAGCTTGGGGATGCCCGCGTCGATGGCCTTGGCCATGCCGCCGGCCGCCTCGACCTCCTGGATGTGCTGCCAGGCGCGGTTCGCCAGGTCGTTGGTCAGCTTCTCGACGTACGCCGAGCCGCCCCACGGGTCGATGACCCGGCAGGTGCCGGACTCCTGCTGGAGCAGCAGCTGGGTGTTGCGGGCGATCCGGGCGGAGAAGTCGGTCGGCAGCGCCAGCGCCTCGTCCAGCGCGTTGGTGTGCAGCGACTGGGTGTGGCCCTGGGTGGCGGCCATCGCCTCCACGCAGGTGCGGGTGACGTTGTTGAAGACGTCCTGCGCCGTGAGCGACCAGCCGGAGGTCTGCGAATGGGTGCGCAGCGACAGTGACTTGGCGTTCTTCGGGTCGAACTGCTTGACCAGCTTCGCCCAGAGCAGCCGGGCCGCGCGCAGCTTGGCGACCTCCATGAAGAAGTTCATGCCGATCGCCCAGAAGAACGACAGGCGCGGCGCGAAGGCGTCCACGTCGAGACCGACGTCCAGCCCGGCCCGCAGGTACTCCACACCGTCGGCCAGCGTGTAGGCCAGTTCCAGGTCGGCGGTGGCCCCGGCCTCCTGGATGTGGTAGCCGGAGATGGAGATCGAGTTGTACCGGGGCATCTTCTGCGAGGTGTAGGCGAAGATGTCCGAGATGATCCGCATCGACGGCTGCGGCGGGTAGATGTACGTGTTGCGGACCATGAACTCCTTGAGGATGTCGTTCTGGATGGTCCCGGCCAGCTTCTCCGGCGGTACGCCCTGCTCCTCGGCCGCCACGATGTACAGCGCGAGGACGGGCAGCACCGCGCCGTTCATCGTCATCGACACCGACATCCGGTCGAGCGGGATGCCGTCGAACAGCTGGCGCATGTCGTAGATCGAGTCGATCGCCACGCCCGCCATGCCGACGTCGCCGGTCACCCGGGGGTGGTCGCTGTCGTAGCCGCGGTGGGTCGGCAGGTCGAAGGCGACCGACAGGCCCTTCTGACCGGCCGCCAGGTTGCGGCGGTAGAAGGCGTTGGACTCCTCGGCGGTGGAGAAGCCCGCGTACTGGCGCACCGTCCACGGCTGGTTGACGTACATCGTCGGGTACGGGCCGCGCAGGTAGGGGGCGATGCCCGGGTAGGTGCCCAGGAAGTCCAGGCCCGCGAGGTCCTCGGCGGTGTAGAGCGGCTTGACGCCGATGCCCTCGGGGGTGTCCCAGAGCTGCTCGTCGACGTCCTTGCCGGTGGCCTGCCGCCAGGCGGCGCGCCACTGGCCGTCGGTGACGGCAGCACCGGGGGCGGCCGCCGGGGCGTCGGTGCCGTCGGCGTCCAGCCCGATCGAGGTGAAGTCGGGGATCATCGGGCCACTCCGATCTGGGCGGTCCCGCCGTTGTCGGCGGTCTCGGTGATCTGGTCGAGCAGGGACGTCAGCACGGCCACCGCGTCGCCGCCCGCGAAGACGAACCCGTCCACACCCGCCGGCGGCGTCCCGCCCGGGCGGCCGGCCAGCAGCACCCGCTGCGCGCCGGCCGCCCGGAGCGCGGCGGCGACCGCCTCGGCGTGCTCGGCGTACAGGGCGTCGCTGGAGCAGAGGCAGGCCACCGCGGCGCCGCTCGCGGCGAACGCCTCGGCGAACGCGGCGGGTTCGGTGCCCTCGAACGCGGTGGTGGCGATCCCGCCGGCCTGGAACAGGTTGGCGGCGAAGGTGGTGCGCGCGGTGTGCGCGGCGGCGGTGCCGATCGACGCCAGGAACAGCGTCGGCCGCGTGCCGGTGGCCGCGAGCCGGGCGTCCGAGCGGTCGCGCAGCGCCTCGAAGGCCTTGGCGCGGCGCACCCGCGGCAGCCCGCCGGTCGGTCCGGCCGGGGCCGGCTCGCGCACCGGCGCCTGCTCGCCGAGGTGGGGGAACTCGCTGACGCCGGTGACGGGTTCGCGCCGCTTGGCGAGCCGCACCGAGCGCTCCGCCCAGGTGGCCGCGATCCGCTCGCCGACCAGGCCCGACTCCAGTGCGGCGTGCTGGCCGCCGGCCCGCTCGATCTCCTGGAACCACGCCCAGGCAGCGTGGGCCAGCTCGTCGGTCAGCCGCTCCACGTACCAGGAGCCGCCGGCCGGGTCGACGACGCGGGCCAGGTGCGACTCCTCCAGCAGGATCGCCTGGGTGTTGCGGGCGATCCGGCGGGCGAAGGCGTCCGGCAGGCCGAGTGCGGCGTCGAACGGCAGGACGGTGACCGCGTCCGCCCCGCCGACACCGGCGGCCAGGCAGGCGATCGTGGTGCGGAGCATGTTCACCCACGGGTCGCGGGCGGTCATCATCACCGCGGAGGTGACGGCGTGCTGGCGCTGCGCCGAGACGGCCGGGGACGCGCCGCAGGCCTCGGCCACCCGGGCCCAGAGACGGCGCGCGGCACGGAACTTGGCGATCGTCAGGAACTGGTCGGCGTCCGCGGCGTAGCGGAACTCCAGCTGGCCGAGCGCGGCGTCCACCGGCAGCCCGGCCCCGGTCAGCGCGCGCAGGTAGGCGACGCCGGTGGCCAGTGAGGCGCCCAGCTCCTGCGCGGGCGAGGCGCCGGCCTCGTGGTACGGCAGCGCGTCGACGGCCAGTGTCCGCAGACCGGGGAAGCCCTCGGCGCAGCGGGTGGCGAGCGCGGCGGCCTCGGCGAGCAGTGCCTCGGTGCGCGCGGCGTCGCCGGTGCGGGCCTGCAGGCCCAGCGGGTCGGCGCCCAGGGTGCCGACGGCGGCGCCGGGGGAGACCTCGCGCTCCCGGTACAGCTTGAACAACTGCTCGGCGGCCTCGGGGAATTCGGCGCCCGCGTCGAGCACCACCCCGGCCAGGTCCAGGTAGACGCCGGTGAGCGCCTCGCCCAGCGCGGTGACCGGCAGGCCGTCGCCGCCCAGCTCCAGCCAGAGCGAGCCGCCGCCGTGCTCCAGATCGGCCAGCACCGCCTCGTTGGTGCGGCGCGGATCGGGGTCGCCGTGCCGCTGGCGGACGTCCCAGCCCGCGACCGAGGCGCCCTGCGGACGGGCACCGCGGACGAACGGCGGGAACCCGGGGAAGCCCGGGTCGGCCGGGGCGTCCTCGGCGGTGTACAGCGGGCGGGCGCGCAGCCCGTCCTGGAGCGCGGTGCTGAGCGCGCGCTCGGCGGCTGCGCCGTCCTCGGGCTGCGCCCCCGACTTGCGCAGCACACCCTCGACGAGGGTCTGCCACTGCTCGTGGTGGGCGGCCGGGAACTCGGCGGCCAGGGGAAGCCCTTCGGGCGGGACCGTCATGTCCGGCAGGTTAGCGCTCGTTCGCGGGGGCGCAGGAGAGGCGAAGGGTGTGACCTTGCCCTCGCTCTGCACTCTGTTGCACTACCGGCGCGGAGGACGGCCGCCGGGCGTACCGGCGGGGCCCCGGTGGAGGGCGCGCGGTGAGGGCCGTGCGGGCGGCTGCGGGCGGGCGGCTTGCGGAACAGCGGCCGTCATCTATTAACTTGCTTAGTAGAACACGGGTCGGGGCGGTTCTCCCCGGACACCCCCTGCCCGTGTTCCCTCCGCACCGTCTTCCCCGCCCCGAGGAGTCAGCCGTCATGGGAAAGCGCCGCAAGCCCAGCCCGCCCAGCCGGGCCCGCCTGGCGGTCGTCACCACCGCGATGGCCGGCGGCGTCGTCCTCACCGCGGGCCCCGCCCAGGCCGAGCCCGCGCCCAGCCTCGCCTCGGTCAAGGAGCAGGTCGACCAGCTCAACGAGGAGGCCGAGCAGTCGATCGAGCGCTACAACGGCTTCCAGGAGAAGCAGCAGACCCTCCAGGGCGACGCCAACCGGATCCAGGAGAAGGTGGCCCGCGGCCAGGAGGCGATGAACGAGCTGCGCACCCAGCTCGGCGGCATCGCGGCCGAGCAGTACCGCAACGGCGGCATCGACCCGTCCGTCCAGCTGATGCTCGACTCCGACCCCGGCGGCTACCTGGCCCGGGCCGCCGCGCAGAACCAGGTCGTCGACTCCCAGGCGGCGCTGTTGCGCCGGGCCCTCGACGAGCAGCGCCGGCTCGACCAGGACCGTGCCGAGGCCACCGCCACCCTCGCCCAGCTCGACGAGGCCGGCACGTCCCTGGCCGCGGAGAAGAAGGCGGTCCAGGACAAGCTGGCCAAGGCGCAGGCGATGCTCAACAAGCTGAGCGCCGCCGACCGGGCCAAGGTCAACGCCCAGGAGGCCGCCGCCACCCGCGCCTCCCGCTCCGCCGCCGCCGAGCGCCCGGCCGACGCCGCACCGGCCACCGGGCGGGCGGCCACCATCCTCCAGTTCGCCTACGCGCAGCTGGGCAAGCCCTACGTCTGGGGCGCCACCGGCCCCTCCGGGTTCGACTGCTCCGGCCTGACCGGTGCCGCCTACCGCGCGGCGGGCGTCAAGCTCCCGCGCGTCTCCCAGGACCAGTGGAAGGCCGGCGCCCGGATCGCCCGCGGCGACCTCCAGCCCGGGGACCTGGTGTTCTTCTACGGCGACATCCACCACGTCGGCATCTACATCGGCGGGGGCAAGATGATCCACGCCCCGCGCACCGGCAAGAACGTCGAGGTCCTCCCGATCGACGCGATGCCCTACGTCGGCGCCGTCCGCCCCTGAGCCGTCCGGCCCTGAGCCGTGTGCTGCCGCGGGTGGTCGCGGCGGGCGGCGGCCGGGCCGGGGCGGAAGACCGGGTCTGGCCAGTCGCCGAGCGGTGTGGTGGCGTCGAGGGCCGCGCTGATCGTGCGTTCCTCGTAGCGGAAGTGGGACTCCATGATCGCCGCGAGGCCGTCGAGCTCACGCCTGACCGCTTCGCGTTCGGCTGCGGCGGATCCGGCGGCCCGCAGGGCGAGTGCGCGGACCCGGGACAGGATCCCGGAGATCAGTCCGTGGTCCTCGACGAGTTTGGCGATCGTCGGCGCGAGGTCGGGGCGCTCGCGCAGCAGCTGGGCGAACAGGCCGTCGTCCTCGCCCTCGTGGTGGGCCGTCAGGGCCTCGCAGAAGGCCAGGCAGTGGGTGCTGAGCGGATCGTCGTCCGGCCGGCGGGAGCCCGGATCGGACCTGAGGTCGTCGATCCGGCGGAGCAGGTCCCGGTGGGTACGGGAGAGCTGGAGACTGAGCGCGACCGTGCGGTCGCTGGTGGGGGAAGCCATGGCGGCCGCCCTTTCGGGTTCCACACCTCCATGCCTGGCGCGGTCCGCCACCGGCACGCGATGCCCCGCGATCCGATCACACGGCGCGGCGGCCGGTCAAGGCGGCAGGGGGGCGGTGCCGGTCAGGGCCGGGGCGGCAGCCGGTGGAGCCGGACGTCGGCCAGGCGGCCGTCGTCGACCCGGGCGGTCAGGTAGGTGGCGAACGCCTGGCGGCGGCGGTCGGTGGGCGACCCCGGGTTGAGCAGCCGCAGGCCCCCGGGGGCGGTGCTGTCCCAGGGGATGTGGCTGTGGCCGAAGACCAGGACGTCGGTGTCGGGGAAGCGCGCCTCGCACCGCTGCTCCCGGCCCCGGGCCGGGCCGGTCTCGTGCACCACGGCGAAGCGCAGGCCCTGGAGTTCCGCCCGCGCGATCTCGGGGAGGCGCTCGCGCAGTCCGGGCCCGTCGTTGTTGCCGTGCACGGCGACCAGCCGGGCGGACCGCGCCAGGAACAGGTCGAGGGTGGCGGTGTCGACCCAGTCGCCGGCGTGGAACACCACGTCGGCCTCGTCCACGGCGGTGAGCAGCGGCGCGGGCAACTGCCGTGCGCGCGGCGGGACGTGGGTGTCCGAGGTGATCAGCAGGCGCATCCGGGACTCCGTCGGGGTGGCGGACGGTGGGTCCGATCCTCCCCGCGCGCGGCGGCGCGGGAGCGTCGAAACGCCGGGGCGCCTGTTCCTACGGGTGCGCTCCTACGGGTGCGGGGCGCAGGCGAGGAGGTAGGGGAGCAGCGGGGCGGCGAGGGCGGCCAGGCGGTAGGCGCGCGCCGGGGGCGCGGGGGTGTGGGCGAGGCGCTGGACGCGGGCGAGCACGCCGGTGGACGCGGCGGCGAGGGTGCCCGGCCCGGCGGCGGGGGCGGCCGGGGAGGCGGTGGCCAGCGCGTACAGGGCGCCGGCCAGGTCGGTAGGGGTCACCCGGGCGAGGGCGGCGTCGTCGGCCGCCATCTCCAGCAGCAGCGCCACCTCCGTCCGCCCGAGGCCGGCCAGCGGCAGCCGGCGGCCGAGCAGCAGCGCGAAGGTGTCCGCCGCGAGCAGCACCAGGTGGTGACGCCCCCGCAGGTGGCCGTGTTCGTGGGCGACGGCCGCGGCCAGCCGCCGCTCGTCCAGCAGTTCCACGGCGCCGCGGGTGACCACCACCCGGGACCGGCGGCCGGGCAGGCAGTAGACGGCGGGCCGCGGGTCGTCCAGCACCAGCAGCCGGCGCCGCGGGTCCCGGGCGGCCACCAGGTCGAGCGCGGCCCGGTGCCGCCGCCGGACCCGCGCGGCCCGGACGGCCAGGACCGCCGCCACCGCGGCGACCGCCCCGCCCGCCGCGGCCGGCAGCCACCAGCCGTGCGCGTGCGGCGCGGCGGTGGGCGGTTCGACGTGCGGCAGCAGTCCGACCAGCCCGGCCGGTTCGTGTCCGAGCGGGGCGAGCAGATGGTGCGCGGCCAGCAGCAGGCCGGTGCCGAAGGAGGCCATCAGCGCGAGCCAGACGGCGGCGCCGACGCCCGGGCGGGCCCGGAGCCGCGGTGAGCCGGCCAGCCGCCGGGGGAGCAGGACGCCGACCAGGAGCAGGTGGAGCGCGAGCAGCAGCAGGGTCACCGGGCGTCGTCCCGGGCCTTGACCTGCTCCAGGGCGGCGAGCAGTGCCGTCGCCTCGTCCCCGCTGATCCGGTCGACGAAGTGCAGCAGGGCCCCGGCCCGGTCGGAGGTGGTCTCCAGCGCCTGGTGCATCAGCTGCGCGGTGTACGACTCGCGGGTGCAGGTCGGCTCGTACACCCAGGCGCGGCCGACCTTGTGGCGTCGCAGCCAGCCCTTGGTGTGCAGGATGTCGGCGACGGTGTTGACGGTGGTGTAGGCGACGGGGCGGTCCTGCCGCAGGTCGTCGACGACCTCGCGGGCGGTGGCCGGGCGGCCCCAGGACCAGAGCCGGTCCATGATCTCGGCCTCCAGATCGCCCAGTCCCCGCAGCACCCCGTGCGCTCCTCCGCCGTCCCGCCGTTCCGCCGGCCTGCCGTTGCGCCCGTCGTACCGTCCGGGCCGCCGCCCATCGTACGGTGGCGCGCGCTCAGCGGCGCATCCGCCGGACCAGGTCGGCCGCCGCCGGCCAGTGCGGGTGCTCGAAGCCGAACCCGGCCGCCTGGAGCCGGCCCGGGACGACGGCACGGCTCTTCAGCAGCAGTTCGCTGTCCGAGCGCAGCGCGAAGGCGCCCGCCCGGGCCATCCACCGGGTCGCGGGCAGCCCCAGCGGGATGCCCTTGGCCCGCCGGATCGTCCGCATGAACTCCCGCTGCGGCAGCGGCGCCGGTGCGGCCAGGTTCACCGGGCCGGTGACGTCCTCGCGGTCGAGCAGGAAGCGGACGGCGCGGACGAGGTCGTGGTCGTGGATCCACGACACGTACTGCGCGCCGCCGTCGACCGGTCCGCCGAGGCCGGTCCGGGCGAGCCGCACCAGCCGGTCGAAGGTGCCGCCGGTGTCCGGGCTCATCACCGCCGCGCAGCGCAGCGCGACCCGGCGGGTGTGCGGGGTGGCGGCGTCCGTCTGCTCGCGCTCCCAGTCGCGGGCGATCCGCACGCTGTGGTCCCAGGAGCGGGGCACGCCGGGCTCGCCGCCGCCGATGACGCCGGTGTCCTCGTCGTGCGGGGTGCCGAAGGTGTGGCTGTAGACGGTGGCGGTGCTCATCTGCAGCCAGACCCGGGGCGGGCGCCGGGCGCCGGCGATGGCCCGGCCGACGGTCCGGGTGGAGTGCACCCGGGACTCGCGCATGTCGCGCAGGTTCTGCTCGGTGTAGCGGCAGTCGATGCTGCGTCCGGCGAGGTTGACGACGGCGTCGGCGCCGTCGACCACGTCCGTCCAGCGGCCGAGCGAGCGGCCGTCCCAGTGGATCTCCTGGTCGCGCCGGGGCCGGCGGGTGAGGACCAGGACCTCGTGGCCGTCGTCGGTCAGCGCCCGGTCCAGGATGCGGCCGATCTGCCCGGTCCCCCCGGGTATGACGATTCTCATCGCGTCGAGACCCCCTCGGTCGTTCGTCGGTACCCACCCTAAGGGGTGGACTGAACGTGTTCAAAATTCCGGAGCCGCCGTGGCGTGGCCGGAAATGTGTCCGAATTCCTGGAACCACCGCCGCCGCTTGTCCGACTGCTGGGCCGGATCCGATTGTCAGCTCGTCCAAGGAGTGCTCGCGCATGTGCGGAATCACCGGCTGGGTGTCCTTCCACCAGGACGTCCGCCACAGCGCCCCCGTCATCGAGGCGATGACCGCCACCATGACCCTGCGCGGCCCCGACGCCGGAGGTGTCTGGCTCGGCCGCCACGCCGCCCTGGGCCACCGGCGCCTCGCCGTCATCGACATCGAGGGCGGCGCCCAGCCCATGCCCGACCGGCAGGACGAACCGGGTGTCGTCCTCACCTACAGCGGCGAGGTCTACAACCACCACGAGCTGCGCGCCGAACTGCGGGCCAGGGGCCACCGGTTCGAGACCCGCAGCGACACCGAGGTGGTGCTCCGCGCCTACCAGGAGTGGGGCGACGCCCTCGTCGAGCGGCTGGAGGGCATGTACGCCTTCGCCGTCTGGGACGAGCGCGAGCAGCGGCTGCTGCTGGTCCGCGACCGGCTCGGCGTCAAGCCGCTGTTCTGGGCCGAGACCGGCGGCGGGCTGGTCTTCGGCTCCGAGCCCAAGGCGCTGTTCGCCCACCCCGAGGTCACCCCCACCGTCGACGCCGACGGCCTGCGCGAGGCCTACAGCCTGCTCTTCAACACCGGCCCCACCGTCTGGTCCGGCGTCCGCGAGGTCCACCCCGGCGGCCTGCTCGTCCTCGACCGCACCGGCATCCGCGAGCGGACCTACTGGGAGCTCACCGCCCGCCCGCACACCGAGGACCTGGACGCCACCAAGGAGCGGATCGGCGAGCTGGTCAACCGTGCCGCCCGCGCCCAGCTGGAGGCGGACGTCCCGCTCTGCAGCCTGCTCTCCGGCGGCCTCGACTCCACCATCGTCACCGCCCTGGTCGCCGACGAACTGCGCCTCCAGGAGGGCCCGGACGCCAAGCTGCGCTCCTACGCCGTCGACTACAGCGACCAGGCCGAGCAGTTCACCGGCGACGTGCTGCGCACCGGCCACGACACCCCGTACGCCGCCGAGGCCGGCGCGTTCATCGGCAGCGACCACTCCACCGTGGTGCTCGACCCGCGCACCCTGCTCGACCTGGAGAACCGGCGGGCCGTCGTCGTCTCCCGGGACTCGCCGATCGGCGTCGGCGACATGGACACCTCGCTGTTCCTGCTGTTCGGCGAGATCCGCAAGCACTCGACGGTCGCGCTCTCCGGCGAGGCGGCCGACGAGGTGTTCGGCGGCTACCCGTGGTTCCACAACCCCAAGGCGCTCGCCGCGCAGACCTTCCCCTGGCTGCTCGTCACCGGCGACGAGGCGGCCATGCCGATCAACCCGGACCTCGCCGCCCACCTGCGGATCGCCGAGTTCCGCGACGACACCTACCGCAGCTCGCTGGCCGCCGTCCCGCACGTGGACGGCGAGAGCCCGGCCGAGCACCGGCAGCGCGAGATGCAGCACCTGTCGCTGACCCGGTGGCTGCGCCAGCTGCTGCACCGCAAGGACCGGCTGTCGATGGCCCAGGGCCTGGAGGTGCGGGTGCCGTACTGCGACCACCGGCTGGTCGAGTACGCCTTCAGCACCCCGTGGGCGATGAAGAGCTACGACGGCCGCGAGAAGAGCCTGCTGCGCGCCGCCGGCCAGGGCATCGCCCCGGACTCGGTGCTGTGGCGGCCGAAGAACCACTACCCGGCCACCCACCACGCCGACTACAACAGCGGGCTGCAGCGGCTCGCCCGCGAGGCGCTGGACGCGCCGCACGTGCGGGACATCGCCGACGAGACGGTGATCAAGAGCAGCCTGGACACGCCGGCCGACCAGCTGGAGTGGGGCCACCGGCTCCGGCTGGAGCGGGTCGTGGACCTGGCGCTCTGGCTGGACCACCACAAGCCGGCGCTCGCGATCTGACCGCTCGTCCACTCGTCCGCCGGTGGGGCCCGACGGGCACCGTCGGGCCCCACCGGCCGGGCGAGGCTAGGCTGAGGCGGTGCTGACCCGGATGTACGGCGACCCCGACCCCCGGCACGGCCCGCTGGTGCCGATGCTGCTGGTGCTCACGGTGGTCACCGGACTGGTCGACGCGGTGAGCTACCTCGCGCTCGGGCACGTCTTCGTCGCCAACATGACCGGCAACGTGGTCTTCCTCGGCTTCGCCCTGGCCGGCGCGCCGGGGCTGTCCGCGACGGCCTCGCTCACCGCGCTCGCCGCCTTCCTGGCGGGCGCGCTGGCGGGCGGGCGCCTCGCCGAGCGCCGTCCCGGCCACCGCGGGCGGCTGCTGGTGGTCACGGCCGGCGTGCAGTCGGTGCTGCTCGCCGCGTGCACGGCCTTCGCCGCGGCCTTCGGGCACACCGCCGACCCGGTCCGCTACCCGCTGATCGCGGTGCTGGGCGCGGCGATGGGGCTGCAGAACGCGGTGGTCCGCGCGCTCAAGGTGCCGGACCTGACGACCACCGTGCTGACCATGACGCTCACCGCGCTGGCCGCCGACCGCGCCGGTGGCCGTCGGCTCGCCTCCGCCGCCTGGATGTTCGCGGGCGCCCTGGTCGGTGCCGTGCTCGTCCTGCACGCCGCGGTCCCGGTCGCCCTCGCCACCGCCCTCGCCCTGCTGCTCTCCGTCGCCGCCCTCACCCACCACGCCTCCCGCCACCCCGCCACCCCCTGGTCGGCCCCGGCCTGACGCGGCCTTCGCCCGTCCACCTGGGGCGGGGGCTGTGGGGGTGCCGGAGCAGGAAGTCGGCCGGGCCGACTTCTCGTGCTGAGTGGACCGGTCTGCATATGGTGCGGGGCGGGGCGGGGCGGGGTGAGGAGGGGGTCAGGGGCGGGTGGCGAGGAAGGCGTCGAACTCGGCGCCGTACCAGCGGGTGGTGCGGCCCTGGGGCGTCATGGCGAGGCGGTGGCAGACGGCGGCGGAGCGGTCGTTGCCGGGGCGGACGACGGCGTGGATCTCGGTGAGGCCGTCGGCGAAGCCCTTGGCGAGGGCGGCACGGGCGGCCTCGGTGGCGTAGCCGTGGCCCCAGGAGTCGGGGTGGAGGTGCCAGCCGACCTCCACCTCGCCGTTCCCGGTGCCGTCCGGGTCCGGCAGCGGGAGGAGCATCACCGAGCCGGCCACCACCCCGGTGTCGCGCCGCTCCAGCGCCCAGACGCCGTACCGGGGGTCCGCCGACCGGGCCCGCCAGCGGTCGATCATGGCGGGCACCTCGGCGGGCGACTCCAGTGCCCGCGGCGCGGCGCCGAGCCACTGTGCGACCTCCCAGCGCGAGTACAGGTCGTACGCGCGCTCGGCGTCGGTGTGCTCCCAGAGGCGGGCGGTCAACCGGTCGGTGGTGAACAACGGTGCTCCAATTCCGAGGGCGTGGTGCCGTGACGTGCGGTCAGTCGTCCTGCGGCTGGCTGGCGCGCCCGGACCAGCGCGGCTCCCAGCGGGCCCAGGACCGTTCCCAGCCGCGGTGCGCCCGCCGGTCGAGCACGCGCAGCCGCAGCGCCAGCACGCCGCCGACCAGCGCGGCCAGGCACGCCGAGCCCGCCAGTCCGGTGCAGACGGCCCCGACGGTCAGCCCCACCCGGGTGGCCGGGGCGGTGGCGGGCTGCCCGGCGTCGTCGACCCACAGGACGATGGTGGAGCCGCTGGCGGTGCTGCGCGGGATCTCGACGGTGCCGGTGCGGGCGAGGCCGTCGGGGGCGGTCCAGGAGACCGAGGTGTCGGTCCGCTTCTGGTAGCCGCCGCTCCAGCGCCCGACGCCGGTCTCCTCCGTGCGGAGTTTGCCGAGCACCAGTGCCTCGGTGCGGTGCAGCCGGCCGCGTTCGGCCTCGGCGGTGCGCCCGGCGGCGCGGTAGCCGAGGACGGCGGCGGTGACGACGCCGGCGAGTCCGACGACCAGGGCGAGCCCGGCGACCAGCCAGGCCCGGCTGCGGGCCCGGTCGACGGGACGGGCGAGCGGTTCACGGCGCTGGACGGTGCGGTGGCGGCCGAGGGCGCGGCGCAGATGGCGGCCGGCCCGCCGGGGCAGGGACGCGGTGCGGGCCGAGCGGGGTGAGCTGGACACGATGCGTGCTCCTCACGGCTGTTGGCGTGGTTCGGCCCCGTCGGATCCAAATCTCCCCCGGCGACGGCCCCTCGCACAAGAGCGGGGGGCCCGGCCCCGGCGGGCCCTTGGGCCCAAAGCGCGGGGGAGGACCGGGACGTTCGGCCCTCGGCGGGCCGGGGGGTGAGGAGGCAGGCTGGGCCCTGGCCGCGTTCTCGTGCCGGGGACGCGGAGGCCCGGCCCGCTGTGGGGGCTCGCCGGGCCGCCGTGCAGAGCGGGGGACGGGGTTGGGGCCGTCCCCCGCTCGCGGCGTTTCCCGAGGAGAGATCGACATCGCGTTTCTCCAGGTCAGGGCCGTATTCTCGCCAGCTATACACTCGATGTATACCTCTGGTGTATGGTCCTTCCATGAGTGTTCCCCTGACCCTTCTCGGGCTGCTGGAGCGGGAGCCGAGCCACGGCTACGACCTCAAGCGCGACTACGACACCTTCTTCGGACGCGGCAAACCCCTGCCGTACGGTCAGGTCTACGCCACGCTCGGCCGCCTGGCGCGCGACGGCAAGGTCGTGCCCGGCGAGGCCGAGCCCGGCGACGGGCCCGAGCGCAAGCGCTACGTCATCACCGAGGCCGGGGTGAGCGAGTTCGAGCACTGGCTCGCCGAGCCCGTCGCCCCCGAACCCACCCTCCAGTCCGTGCTCTTCACCAAGGTCGTGCTGGCCCTGCTGCTCGGCCGCGACGCCGAGGCCTACCTCGACACCCAGCGCGCCGCGCACCTGCGCCGGATGCGCGAGCTCACCGAACTGCGCCGGACCGGCCCGCTGGTCGACGCCCTGCTCGCCGACCACGGCCTCTTCCACCTGGAGGCGGACCTGCGGTGGATCGACCTGACCACCGCCCGCCTGGACGCCCTTGCCTCGGAGGTGCGCGCATGACCCCCCTGATCGAAGCCCGCGACGTCGAACTGGCCTTCGGCGAGACCCCGGCCCTGCGCGGTGCCAGCCTGGCCGCCGAGGCCGGCGAGGTGCTCGCCGTGATGGGCGCCAGCGGCTCCGGCAAGTCCACCCTGCTGCACTGCCTGGCCGGCATCCTCGTCCCCGACGCGGGCGAGGTGCTCTTCGAAGGGCAGCGGATCGACAACCTCGACGAGAACCGGCGCAGCGCCTTAAGGCGGGACCGCTTCGGCTTCGTGTTCCAGTTCGGCCAGCTCGTCCCGGAACTGACGGCCGAGGAGAACATCGCCCTGCCGCTGCTGCTCTCCGGCGTCCGCCGCTCCGCCGCCCTCGCCGACGCCCGCCCGTGGTTCGCCCAGCTCGGCCTCGACGGCCTGGAGCGCCGCCGCTCCGGCGAGCTGTCGGGCGGTCAGGCCCAGCGGGTCGCGCTCGCCCGCGGCCTGGTGACCCGCCCCCGGGTGCTGTTCGCCGACGAGCCGACCGGCGCGCTGGACTCGCTCACCGGCGAGCAGGTGATGGCACTGATGGTCGCCGCCGCCCGCGAGCAGGGCACCACGGTCGTCCTGGTCACCCACGAGCCCCGGGTCGCCGCCTACGCCGACCGCGAGGCCATCGTCCGCGACGGCCGGGCCCGTACGCTCTCCGCCGACTACGCGACCGGCCCCGCACCGGCGGGACGGGCCGCCTCGTGATCTCCTTCGCCCTGCGCCTCGCCGTCAGCGGCGGCCGGCAGGCCGTCGCCCGGCTGCTCACCATCGCCGCCGCCGCGGCCGTCGGCGTCGGCCTGCTGCTCTCCACGATCGCCGCCGTGAACGCCGTCGGCGCCACCAACGAACGGATGCTCTGGGCCAACAGCGGCGCCGAGAGCCGCACCGAGACCGCGGCCGTCGACCCGCTCTGGTGGCGCGACCGCGGCCCCGAGTTCTACGACGGCGCGCGGCTGCTCTTCTTCGAGGTCGCCGCCACCGGGCCGACCTCGCCGGTGCCGCCCGGTCTGCCGAAGCTGCCCGCGGCCGGCGAGTACTACGCCTCGCCCGCCCTCGCCAAGCTGATCCGCGAGCGGCCGGCCGACCAACTGGCCGACCGCTTCCCCGGCCGGCTGGCCGGCGAGATCGGCGACTCCGCGCTCGCCTCCCCGGACTCGCTGGTCCTGATCGGCGGTCAGGACCAGGCGGCCCTCGCGGCCCGGCCCGACGCCCGCCGGATCACCACCATCGCCACCGCCCTCCCGCCGGAGTGCACCAGCGACTGCCCGGCCACCGGCACCCGCGGCGACGCCATGACCCTGATCCTCTCGGTGGTCGCCGGGGCACTGCTCTTCCCGGTGGTGATCTTCATCGGCACCGCGACCCGGCTCTCCGCCGCCACCCGTGAGCAGCGCTACGCCGCGATGCGCCTGGTCGGCGCGACGCCCCGGCAGATCACGCTGATCGCGGCCGTCGAGTCCACGCTCGCCGCCGTCGTCGGCACCGCCCTCGGCTTCGGGCTGTACCTGGCGCTGCGCCCGCTGGTGGCGACCGTGCCGTTCACCGGGGACCGCTTCTTCGTCGAGGACCTCGCGCTCACCGCGCCGCAGGGCCTGGCCGTGCTGCTCGGCGTCCCGGTGGCGGCGGCGGTGGCCGCCCGGCTCGCGCTGCGCCGGGTGACCATCTCCCCGCTCGGCGTCAGCCGCCGGGTCACCCCCAAGCCGCCGACCGTCTGGCGGGTCGTGCCGCTGCTGGCCGGACTCGCCGAACTCGCCTGGTTCGTCGGCCGCCGCCCGGACACCACCGACGGGCAGACCGCCGCCTACCTGACCGGCTTCCTGGTGGTCATGCTCGGCCTGGTGGTGGCCGGCCCCTGGCTGACCATGGCGGCCGCCCGCGCGGTCGCCGCCCGGACCGGCCGCCCGGCCACCCTGATCGCCGTACGACGGCTCGCCGACGACCCCAAGGCCGGGTTCCGCTCGGTCGCCGGCCTGATCCTGGCGCTGTTCGTCACCACCGCGACGGTCTCCATCATCGGCACCATCGACGCCAACCGGGGCGCGCTCAGCGGTGACCCGCAGACCCGGGTGGCGGTGGAGCACGGCGCCTCCTCCGACCAGCCGCCGATGACCGCGGCCGTCCCGGAGCGGGTGCTGGCCGACCTGAAGGCCGTCCCCGGCTTCCGGGGCCTCGCCGTCGCCCATGCCAACCCGGACGGCCTGGCCCGCGAAACGTCCAACCGGCCCGGCGGGCCGGTGCCCCTGCTGACGGACTGCGCGGACCTCGCGCAGGTCCAGGCGGTCGGCCACTGCGCCCCGGGCGCGGCCGTGGCGGCCGTCGAGCCGTACGGCTTCCTGAGCCTGAGCTCCCAGCAGGCCGTCGAGTGGCCGAGCGCGCCGATCACCGTCGAGGCGGCGGCCCGGCTGCCGGTGCAGTCGCTCTACGTGACGACGGACGGGTCGACGGCCGCGAAGGAACGGGTCCGCACCATCCTCAGCCGGGCCTTCCCGGACCACAACGCCCGGACGGTCCACGACTGGGGCTCCGCCGAGCAGCAGGTCCTCGCCGGCTGGCGGCAGCTGGCCGACGTCGTCCTGCTCACCACCCTGCCGATCGCCGGCTGCAGCCTCGCGGTCAGCGTGGTCGCCGGCCTCTCCGACCGGCGCCGGCCGTTCGCGATGCTGCGGCTCACCGGGGCGCCGCTGCGCATGCTGCGCTGGGTGATCGCCCTGGAGAGCGCGCTGCCGCTGCTGGTGGTGGCGGCGATCGCGACCGGTACGGGCTTCGGCGCGGCGGCGATGTTCCTCAAGTCGCAGATGAACTACGACCTGGTCTCGCCGGGCGCGGTGTACTTCGTGCTGGTGCTGCTCGGGCTCGCGGTGTCGCTCGGGATCATCGCCTCCACGCTGCCGCTGCTGAAGCGGATCACCGGCCCGGAGGCGGCCCGCAACGGCTGATCCCCCGTGGCCGGCCACGGCCCTTTCGCGCGAACCCCGCCCCCGGACCCGGAGGCGGGGTTCGCGTACGTCCGGCCCGAATTCCGGCGAATTCCCGTGGCGCGCACGGAGTCTGACCGAGGGTCAAGCCCCCCGGTCGTTCCGGGACGAACGTGCGGAGTCGGGAAAGGGACTTCCGCAAGGCATGTGACATGTGCAATGGTACTGCTCACCTCCCCACCGTGCGACGGACCGGTACCCAGCCCCGTTGCCATCGGTCCTCACCCCCCCCACCGGCCGTACCCCAATGCGGCCGAACCAGGCCCGGAGGCCCCCACGTGAGTACCGTGCGCCTGTTGCGACTTCCGCAACTGGCAAGAGTTCTTCTGCTCGTCCTTTCCTGTGCCCTGACGATCGGCCTGTTCGCCCCGCGGAGTCAGGCCGCTCCCGTCGTCCCGACCCCCACGGCGACACCCGCGACCGACCGCGGTGACCTCCCGCCGCCCGGCGCCGACAGCGACCTCGCGTCGTCGGCGCACGGCCGCGACGCGGCGTCGAGGCCGGCGGACGCCGCCCCCGAGCGGCGCGCCTTCCAGGAGTCCGACTCCGCGCCAGCCAAGGCTCCCGCGCCCTCCGCCAAGGCGTTCGGCCTGGGCGCGGAGGCCGCGGACACGGAGGCGGCCGACGCCGCCGCCTGCAACCCGGCGTCCTTCGCCCGGACCGGCGCGGCCCTGGTCCGCCTCGTCAAGGCGGCCAGCTACGACTGCGTCGACGGGCTGTTCCGGATCCCGACCGAGTACGCGGCCGGGGCCTTCCGCGAGTCCCAGATGCTCACCGTCATCGACGCGCTGCGCGAGAGTGCCCGCACCTACCAGGGCAACGACAACGACCACATCACGCAGCTGATGTACTACGTGCAGGCCGGCTACTCGGTGCAGTGGACCAAGGCGGACGTCGTCGGCTCGTACGACAAGCTCCCGGCCAAGATCAGCGAGGCCGTCCACGCCTTCTTCGCCAACCCCCGCTCGCTCGACGCCACCGCGGCCAACGCCGTCCCGCTGGAGCGCGCCGCCGTGCTGGCCGACGTGCCCCGCCGGCCCGGCGACTACGTCGACGTCGTCAAGCAGATCCTGAACGCCTATCAGCCCGAGGCCTGGGACAAGGCCAACCTGCTGCGGGCGGTCAACCCGGTCACCCTGGTGCTGTACCGGGGCGTCAACTCCGAGGACCCGGCGTTCCGGGCGGCCGTCGTGGCCGACCCGGGCGTGCTCGACGCGCTGAACGGCTTCATCCTCCGCGCCAGGGGCCACCTGCTGGACCGCGACCGCAACAACTCCCTCACCCTCAACAACGCCATCGACGAGCTGACCCGGCTGAAGGCGATCGGGGAGATCGCCCCGCGGTCCCGCGCGATGGTGAAGAACCTGGTCGACACCTCCGGCGGCGTCACCGGGCCGAACTGGCCCCAGCGCGCCTCCGCCGTGGCCTCCATCCAGAAGCTCGACCAGGCCAAGTGCGGGTACTACGGCACCTGTGACGACCCGCAGCGGTTCAAGGACGCCTACCTGCCGGTCCGGCACACCTGCAGCCCGACCCTGCGCATCCTCGGCCAGGACCTGACCGCGGCCCAGCTGGCCGCGGCCTGCACCAGCCTGAACGGCCAGGACGTCTTCTTCCACGCCGTGTCCCGGGACAAGGGCCCGGTCGCCGACGACAACAACGCGGCCCTGGAGGTCGTCGCCTTCGACTCCGACGTCCAGTACGTGCTGCTCGGCCGGGCGATCTTCAACACCGACACCAACAACGGCGGCATCTACCTGGAGGGCGAGCCCTCCAAGGCCGGCAACCAGGCCCGCTTCCTCGCCTACGAGGAGCCGTCGCGGTCCGGGGGCTACGAGATCCGCAACCTCAACCACGAGTACACCCACTACCTCGACGCCCGCTTCAACCTCTGGGGCAACTTCGACCAGGGCGGGCCCGGCAAGCTGGTCTGGTGGACCGAGGGCCTCGCCGAGGTCGTCGCCACCTCGTACCTGAAGCAGGTCAACCAGGCCGCCATCGACTCGGCGGCCCGGCACAGCTACCGGCTGAGCGAGCTCTTCGACACCGCCTACGGCGACCAGAACCGCGTCTACCAGTGGGGCTACCTGGCCGTCCGCTACATGCTGGAGCAGCACCGCTCCGACGTGGACGCGCTGCTCGCCAAGTGGCGCGTCGGTGACTGGGCGGGCTCCCGCGCCATCACGACCGCCATCGGCACCCGCTACGACGCCGACTTCGACAACTGGCTGAGCCGTTGCGCCGCCGGTGCCTGCGCGACCGTCCCGGAGTTCCCGCAGTTCAAGGCGTGCGAGAGCGGCGACACCCGCCAGCTCGACAAGAACTGCGTGCGGACCGGCATCTCGGCGACCGCCGGCAACTACGCGCACTTCTACCTCAACGTGCCGGCCGGTACCAAGCAGATCAGGGTGACCAGCGGCGGCGGCACCGGCAATGCCGACCTCTACTACCACTGGGGCAGCTGGGCGTACACCAACGCGTACGTCACGCGCTCGGCGGGGCCGGACAACTCCGAGACCCTGACCATCACCAACCCGCCCGCCGGCTACGTGTTCTTCAGCCTGTACGCCCAGCAGGACTTCAAGGGCGTCACCGTCACCAGCGAGTTCTGACCGGAACCCCGACAGCGGATCCTTGAGGTGAAGGTGAGACCCGTCCCGCCCGGGGCGGGTCTCACCCGTGGACGGGGTACGCGTGCGTCCCGGGCCGCGGCGAGCCGCCCAGCTCCCGGCGCCAGCTGCCGAGCACCAGCCCGGACGGGTAGAACATCGGCTCCGGCAGCGCGTCCAGCGGCAGCCGCTCCCAGCCGCCGCACGCGTGCGGCTCGGTGACCACGGCGGGCGCCAGGCTCGGCGGGGCGAGCACCGCGGCGGTCAGCCGGGGGCGGCCCAGCTCGTGGTCGAGCAGCACCGCGAGCACCCGCATCCCCTCGGCGGGCAGCACGATCCCGGTCTCCTCGGCCAGTTCGCGCGCGGCCGTCCGCTCGAAGGACTCACCGGGGTCGACCTTGCCGCCGGGCAGGCTCCAGGTCGGAGGCTCGCCCGCGGTGGTGCGGCGGCCGATCAGCACCCGGCCGTCCCCGGTGGGCACGATCACGCCGGCGCCGAGCAGCGGTGCGGTGGTCATGGCGGTTCCTCCGTGACGTGGGGACGGGCTGTGGCTACCAGGCGGCGCGCTCGAAGTCCTTCAGGAAGCAGCCGTAGAGGTCCTCGCCCTGCTCGCCGCGGACGATCGGGTCGTAGACCCGGGCCGCGCCGTCGACCAGGTCGAGCGGGGCGTGGAAGCCCTCGTCGGCCAGTCGCATCTTGTCCGGGTGCGGGCGCTCGTCGGTGATCCAGCCGGTGTCGACGGCGGTCATCAGGATGCCGTCGGCCTGGAACATCTCCTGCGCGCTGGTGCGGGTGAGCATGTTCAGCGCGGCCTTGGCCATGTTGGTGTGCGGGTGGCCGGCGCCCTTGTAGCCCCGCTGGAACACGCCCTCCATCGCGGAGACGTTGACCACGTACTTGCGGCGGGACGCCGAGGCGGCCATCGCCGGGCGGAGCCGGCTGATCAGGATGAACGGCGCGGTGGAGTTGCACAGCTGGACCTCCAGCAGCTCCACCGGGCCGACCTCACTGACCGTCTGCACCCAGCTGTTGGTGTCCGCGAGGTCGGGCACCAGGCCGCCGGCGTCGATCGCCGTGCCGGCCTGGATCCGCTCGGGCGTCGCCGACCCGGTGACCAGGGCGAGCGAGGTGACGTCCTCGGCGGAGATCCGCTCGCCGCCGGAGGACTGCTGCGGCAGGGCGGGCAGGTCGACGCTGCCGCTGTTGAACCGGCCGATGGTGGTGGACTGCGGCAGCTCGCCGGCCGGCAGCGGCGCGGACTCGGCGGCGACCAGCTCGCGGTAGGACTCCGGCGGGCGGCGCACGGTCTGCGCGGCGTTGTTGATCAGGATGTCCAGCGGGCCGTCTGCGGCGACCTCGTCGGCCAGCGCCATCACCTGGGCCGGGTCGCGCAGGTCGATGCCGACGATCTTCAGCCGGTGCAGCCACTCGGCGCTGTCCGGCATCGCGGTGAAGCGGCGGATCGCGTCGTTGGGGAAGCGGGTGGTGATGGTGGTGTGGGCGCCGTCGCGCAGCAGCATGAGCGCGATGTACATCCCGATCTTGGCCCGGCCGCCGGTCAGCAGCGCGCGCTTGCCGGTGAGGTCGGCGCGGGCGTCCCGGCGGGTCCGGTTCTTGACCGCGCAGTTCTGGCAGAGGTTGTGGTAGAAGGCGTCGACCTCGACGTAGCGCTGCTTGCAGATGTAGCAGGAGCGGGGGCGCTCCAGGATCCCGGCGATCTCGGTGGTGGTGACGGTGGTCAGGCCGAACGCGCCGGCCGTCTCGTCGTCGATCCGGGTCGGCGCGCCGGTCGCGGTGCGCGCGGTGACCTCGCGGTCGTTGGCCGTCTTGCGGGCCCGGGTCTCCTGGCGGCGGCGCTGCTTCAGGGTGCGGAATATGCCGCCGACGGCCTGCCGGACGGTGATCGCGTCCGGGTGGTCGACGTGCAGCTCGTCCAGCTCGGCGAGCACCTCCAGGCAGAGCCGCAGCCGCTCCGGGTCGAGGCCGGGGCCGTAGTCGATCTCCTCGGCGGTCCCGGTGCCGTTGTCCTGCTCGATGTCCACGCCCGCCGCCGTCATGCCCTCTGCCGTTTCCCGCTCGCCTCACCGACCACGGCGGTCGCCGCGTTCACCGCGTGAATGCTACGGGAGTGGCCCGGGGCGGGGCGAAAAGCCGAGTGTTTGGAGGATCCTCCAGGTCTACGCGCGGAGCTTCGATCATGGCTTGTGTGCAGTGCCAGCAATCGTGCTCGAACTGGCTTTTGGTACAGGGCTCCCGCAGAATCGAACGTCGGGTGCAGGGGCGCCCGAGTGCGCCCTGCGGCCGTGCCGCACCCGCACCCGAGATGTATCTTCTCCCAGCCAGAGAGCCCCCTTCATGCGCTTCCTGAACGACCTCATGCCCTCGTACGACCTCACGTACGACGACGTCTTCATGGTCCCCAGTCGATCCGCCGTGGGCTCCCGCCAGGGTGTCGACCTCTCCTCCAACGACGGCACCGGCACCACCATCCCGCTGGTCGTCGCCAACATGACCGCCATCGCCGGCCGCCGGATGGCCGAGACCGTGGCCCGCCGCGGCGGCCTGGTCGCCATTCCCCAGGACATCCCGACCGAGGTCATCGCCGAGGTCGTCGGCTGGGTCAAGCGGCGCCACCTGGTGCACGACACGGCCATCACCCTCGACCCGGGCGCCACCGTCGCCGAGGCGCTCTCGCTGCTGCCCAAGCGCGCCCACGGCGCGCTGGTCGTGGTCGAGGACGGCCGTCCGGTCGGCGTCGTCGCCGACTCCGACTGCCAGGGCGTCGACCGCTTCACCTCGCTCTCCGAGGTGATGTCCCGCGAGCTGCTGCTGCTCGACGAGGACATCGACCCGCGGGACGCCTTCGACAGGCTGAGCGAGGGGCACCGCAAGCTCGCCCCCGTGGTGGACCGCGAGGGCCGCCTGGTCGGCATCCTGACCCGCAAGAACGCGCTGCGCGCCACCCTCTACACCCCGGCCGTGGACGCCGCCGGCCGGCTGCGGGTCGCCGCCACCGTCGGCATCAACGGCGACGTCGCCGGCAAGGCCAAGGCCCTGCTGGAGGCCGGTGCCGACACGCTCGTCGTGGACACCGCGCACGGTCACCAGGAGTCGATGATCACCGCGCTGCGGGCCGTGCGCGGCCTGGACCCGCAGGTTCCGGTCGTCGCGGGCAACGTCGTCTCGGCGGCCGGCGTGCGGGACCTCGTCGAGGCGGGCGCCGACATCCTGAAGGTCGGCGTCGGCCCGGGCGCGATGTGCACCACCCGGATGATGACCGGCGTCGGCCGACCGCAGTTCTCGGCCGTTCTGGAGTGCGCCGCCGAGGCCCGCCGGCTCGGCAGGCACGTCTGGGCCGACGGCGGCGTGCGCCACCCGCGCGACGTCGCCATGGCGCTGGCAGCCGGTGCGTCCAATGTGATGATCGGCTCCTGGTTCGCCGGTACCTACGAGTCGCCCGGCGACCTGCAGACCACCGCCGACGGCCGGCAGTACAAGGAGTCCTTCGGCATGGCCTCCAAGCGGGCCGTGGGCAACCGCACCGCCCAGGACTCCTCGTACGACCGGGCCCGCAAGGCGCTCTTCGAGGAGGGCATCTCGCACTCGCGGATGTTCCTGGACCCGGCCCGCCCGGGCGTCGAGGACCTGATCGACTCGATCATCGCGGGCGTGCGCAGCTCCTGCACCTACGCGGGCGCGGCCACCCTGGAGGAGTTCCACGACAAGGCCGTGGTCGGCATCCAGAGCGCGGCCGGCTACGCCGAGGGCAAGCCGCTGCACTCCAGCTGGGCCTGAGCCCCTGGGGCCCGTCCTGCGGGCCCGGCGGCCGGTCCGTTCCCTGTCGGGGGGAACGGGCCGGCCGCCGGTGCGTCGGGCCCCAGGCCGAGCGGGAGCAGCAGGGCGCGGCCGAGCAGGCCGACCGCGCCGTCCAGCGCCGTGCCGAACGCCGCGGCCGCCGCGGGGCGCTCGCGCAGCTCCCAGAGCACCTGCACCGACCCCCAGGCGGCCTCCCGGGCGGTGTCGACCGACCACGCCCCGAAGCGGTGGGTCAGCGGTTCGAACCGCTCCAGGACGTCCGGGCCCGGCATCAGCTGCTCCCGCACGGTCGTCTCCACCTCCGCCAGCAGGTCGTTGATCCGGTGGTAGTCCTCCGCGAGGTGCTCCGGCTCCCGGTCGAGCCGCCGGCAGGTGGCGACGACGGCGAGCGGCAGGTCGTGCTGGATGTGGGCGGTCATCCCGGCCAGCGCGAACTGCACCGGGTGCACGCCCGGGTGCGCGCGCAGCTCGAACAGCGGCCGCCAGCAGGCCGGTGGCCGCCGTCGCGCCGCGACCGCGTCCACGGCCAGCAGGTAGCGCCCGGCGAACACCGTGTCGAGTACGGCCATCGCGGACGGGTCGGCGAAGCAACCCAGCCGGGAGCGCACGGTCCGCGTGACGGTGAGGTACATCCGGTTGAACACCGCCACCCCGTCGGAGGGCGGCAGCCCGGCCCCGATCGCCCGCAACCGGCGGACCACCGCGTCGATCCCGTGCGCCGCCGCCGTGGTCCTCGTGGACACCCTGACCATGCGTCACCCTCCGGCGTCGATCGTGCACTGATCGCATCATCGTGGCACGCCGGGTCGGTGGATCCCGGGCGGTCGGACCGGCCCGTCGGGGTCGGGCTGCCGGCGCGCCCAGGGCGGGTGCCGCCGCTCAGGGCGGGTGCCGCCGCTCAGGGCTCCCAGCGGATCGCCAGGACGGCGGCGTCGTCGGCGAGGCCGGCGGGGGAGACCCAGGAGGCGACGTCGGCGAGCAGGGCGTCCAGCAGGTCGTCCGGGGTGGCGGCGGGCAGGCCGGGGAGGCGGGCCGGGAGGGGGTAGAAGACGTCCACCGCGTTGCGGGCCTCGGAGACCCCGTCGGTGTACAGCAGCAGCAGGTCGCCGGGGTGCGGGTGGACGGGGTCGGCGTGGTAGCCGCCGTCGCCGGCCAGGCCGAGCAGGCCGAGCGGCGGGGCGTGCCGGGCCGGGGCGAGTTCGGTGATACGGCCGGCTCGGCGCAGCAGGGGGTGCGGGTGGCCGCAGTTCACCAGCCGGGCCGCGCCGTCCCGGTCCACGGCGAGCAGCAGCGCGGTCACGAACCGCCCGTCGGTCGGGCGGTCGCTCACCACGGCGTCGAGCCGTTCGGCGAGCCGGGCGAGGTCCGGCTCGGTGCGGGCCGCGGTGCGGAAGGCGCCGAGCACGTCCGCCGCCGTCTCGACGGCGGGCAGGCCGTGGCCCTGGACGTCCCCGAGCAGGACCCGGATCCCGTACGGGGTGTCCGCCACCTCGTACAGGTCGCCGCCGATCCGCGCCTCGGCGGCGGCCGCGACGTACCGGACGGCGATCCGCAGCGGGCCGACCCGCTCGGGCGGCGGGCGCAGCAGGGCCCGCTGGGCGGCCTCGGCGACGGTCCGGACGTGGAACAGCTCGCGTTCGCGGGAGGCGATCAGCACGACGTTGGCGGCGCTGGCGAGCGTCGCGGCGGTGATGGTGATCAGCGAGGCGAGGTGGACGGTGTCGGGCAGGTGGCTGTTCTCCTCCTCCAGCAGCCCGGCCACGAGGATGGCGGCGACCCCGGTGGCGAGCGGCACCCGGGCCCGCCGGGTGGTGGCGCCGACCAGGACGGGGGCCACCGCGAGGACGGGGGAGAGGGTGGTGCCCGGCCCGGTGAGCAGGTCCGCCAGCACGGCCCCGACGAGCAGCAGGAAGGCGCCGAGCAGCAGCCGTCTGGTCCGCCGGGGCAGCGGCGGCAGCGGCATCTCGCCGTCCTCGGACCCGCCGGCGCCCACGGCCACGCCCTCGCCTCCTGCCCGTTCGCCCGCTCCGGAACCCCTTCGTCCACTCTCCACCGCCCCCCACCCCACCGGCATCCCGGCACCCGCCGGGACGGTCGGGCCCCGGCCGGTTCCCAGTCCGGTTCGCGGTCCGCGAGGGGAGCCGCCCGACCCGTCCTCCGGGCGGACGACGGGGGTCCGAAGGTGGACCCCTACGCCGTGTGCGCGGCGAGCCAGGCCGTGATGCGGGCGGACAGGGCGGGGACGTCATGATCCACGGGTGCCATGGCCCGCAGTCTGCCGGACGCCGCCGACAGGGCGGTGTGCGGAGGACGTAGGGTGGCGGGCGAGATGAGACGTAGGAGTACGGCGCCGGCCTCGCCGCTTCCCCAGCGGTTCGGGGTGGATCCGGTGCATCTGCGGCTGCCCGTGACGGGCGGGCCGTGGGCGACGGTGGGGGCGTACCTGGCGGAGCGGCTGCCGGCGGTGGCGGCCGAGCGGGTGGACGCGCTGCTGCGGGCCGGCGGGGTGGTCGGGGAGGACGGGCGGGCCGTCCACGCGGCGGAGCCGTTCCGGCCGGGGACGCACCTGTGGTTCTACCGGGAGCTGCCGCCGGAGGTACCGGTCCCGTTCGAGCTGGAGGTGCTGCACCGGGACGAGCACCTGGTGGTCGTCGACAAGCCGCACTTCCTGGCCACCACCCCGCGCGGACGGCACGTCGTGGAGACGGCGCTCTCCCGGCTGCGGCACGCGCTGGAGCTGCCCGCGCTGAGCCCGGCGCACCGGCTGGACCGGCTGACGGCGGGGCTGGCGATGTTCGTGGTCCGGCCGCAGGACCGGGGCGCCTACCAGACGCTGTTCCGCGACCGGCTGGTCCGCAAGGAGTACCGGGCGGTGGCGGCGTACGACCCGGCGGTGGAACTGCCGCGCACGGTGCGCAGCCACATCGTGAAGGAGCGCGGGGAGATCGCCGCGCGCGAACTCGACGAGGCGCCGAACAGCGAGAGCCGGATCGAGCTGCTGGAGCAGCGCGACGGGCTGGGCCGCTACCTGCTGCGGCCGTCGACGGGCCGCACCCACCAGCTCCGGCTGCACATGAGCGGGCTGGGCCTGCCGATCCTGGGCGACCCGGTGTACCCGGTGGTGCTGCCGGAGCCGGCCCCGGACGACTTCCGCCGTCCGCTACAACTGCTCTCCGCGGTGATGGAGTTCACCGACCCGCTGACCGGCCGTCCGCGCCGCTTCGAGAGCCGCCGGACGCTGGCGGCCTGGGCGGATGGCCCGTGGGAGCAACACCTGCCGATCAGCGGGGACGCGTAACCCGCCGGCTACCGCCCCGGCGGCAGCTCCAGCTCGAACCAGACCACCTTCCCCTCCGGTGTGCGCCGGCTGCCCCAGCGGTGGGCGAGCTCGTTCACCAGGTGGATGCCGCGTCCGCCCTCGTCCTCCTCGTGGGCGCGCCCGATCCGCGGGGTGGTGATGTCCCGGTCGGCCACCTCGACGGTGAGCGTGCGGTTGCAGAACAGCCGTAGCTGGGTGGGCGATCCGGCGTGCACCAGGGCGTTGGTGATCAGTTCGCTGGTGAGCAGCTCGGCGCAGTCGGCGAGCGCGGACAGCCCCCAGTCGGTGAGCGTCTCCCGGGTGAAGCGGCGCGAGTGGGCGACCATCGCGTGGTCGCCGCCGAGCGCCAGGGTGGCGATCCGGTCCGAACCGGCCGGCCGGGCCTGCGCCATGATGACGGCGATGTCGTCCTCGCTGGTGCGGCCGGTGAGTTCGGTGAGCACCGCGTCGCAGGTCTGCTCCAGCGAGGGGCGGCGGTCGGCGACGGTGCGGCAGAGCAGCCGCAGCCCCTCGTCGAGGTCACGGCCGCGCCGCTCGACCAGGCCGTCGGTGTAGACGGTCAGGATGCCCTCCTCGGGGAGGGTGAACTCGACGCTCTCGAACGGGACTCCGCCGACCCCGAGCGGCGCGCCGGGTGGCAGCTCGACCAGGTGGGCGTTGCCCTCGGTGTCGGACACCACCGGGGGCAGGTGGCCCGCGCAGGCGGCGGTGCAGTGCCGGCCGACGGGGTCGTACACCACGCAGATGCAGGTGGCGAACTGGCCCTCGCCGAGCGCCGTGGTGGCCTCGTCCAGGCGCTGCAGCACCCGGTCGGGGGCGATCTCCAGGGTGATCAGCGTCCTTGCCACGGTGCGCAGTTGGCCCATCGTCGCGGCGGCCCGGATGCCGTGGCCCATCACGTCGCCGACCACCAGCGCGACCCGGCCGGCGGAGAGCGGCACCACGTCGAACCAGTCGCCGCCGACCTCGCTGACCACACTGCTCGGCAGGTACCGGTAGGCGAGATCGAGCCCCAGTGTGCGGTGGATCTCCTGCGGCAGCAGGCTGCGCTGCAGGGTGAGCGCGGTCTCCCGCTCGCGCCGGTAGAGCCGGCCGTTGTCGATGGCCAGCGCGGTGCGGGCGACCAGCTCCTCGGCCAGCGCGCGGTCCGCCGGGCCGAACGGCAGCGGATTGCGGCTGCGGACGAACTCCGCGCCGCCGAGCACCAGTCCGCGCGCCAGCAGCGGCACCATCAGGTACGAGTGCACCCCGGCCTCCAGGCTCGGCTGCACCCGGTCCGGCGAGGCCACGATCCCGCGCAGCGCCGCCGCGTCCACCTCCGGGACCAGGATCGACCGGCCGGTACGCAGGCTCTGCGCGTACATCTGCGCCGACTGCGAGGTCTCCCCGATCGCGTCGGCGGCGTCCGCCATGGCACCGTGCTCGTCCAGCTCGCCGACCGCCACCGCCCGCATCAGCACCGAGCCGTCGGCCGGCACGGGCGCCGGGTCCTCGCCGTCGAGCACCGCCTCGCGCAGGTCGACGGTGACGAAGTCGGCGAAGCGCGGGATCACCACGTCGACCAGCTCCCGGGCGGTGCGGTACAGGTCGAGGGTGGTGCCGATCCTTCCCGACGCCTCGTTGAGCAGCGACAGCCGCTGCTGCGCGGACCGCGCCTCGTCGAGCGCCTGCTGCCGGGCGGCGGCCGCGTCCCGTTCCCGGGTGAACAGCAGCGCGTTGTCGATCGACACGGCCGCCCGCACCGCCAGCTCCCCGGCCAGCGTCAGGTCGTCCTCCTCGTAGGGGCGGTCCACCACGGTCCGGTAGAAGGCGGCCAGGCCGACCGGCGAGCCGCGCGCGATCAGCGGCACCACCATCAACGAGCGGACGTTCTGCTCGTGCACCGCCGCCGCGCGCACCGGGTCGTCCCGGAACCAGGCCAGCCCGGCCTCGTCCATCCGCGGCACCAGCACCGGGGCGCGGTGCGCGAGCGCCCAGGCGTAGGGGGTGGTGGCGACGAAGCGGTGCACCCCGCCGGTCCGGTCGATCGGGCGCAGGGTCGAGTGCGGCGCCGCGTGGAAGGCCATCCGCCGCAGCAGCGCAGAACCGTCCTCGGACGTCCGGGCCTCGGGCTCGCCGCGCACCAGGTCGTCCAGCACCTCGACGACCACCGTGTCGGCCAGCCGGGGCGTCGCCACCTCGGCCAGCTCCTGGGCGGTCTGGGCGAGGTCGAGCGTGGTGCCGATCCGGGCGGAGGCCGTGTTCACCACCGCCAGGCGCTCCTGCGCGGCCTTCGCCTCGCGCAGCGCCTGCTGCCGGTCGAGCACCGTCTGGTGCTGGCGCAGGTACAGCCGGGCGTTGTCGATGGCCACCGCGGCCCGGGAGGCCAGTTCGTCACCGAGCGTGATGTCCGCCTCGGCGAAGGACTCCCGCGCGCCGCGCCGGGAGAAGACGATCATGCCGAGCGTGGTGCCGCGCGCCACCAGCGGGGTGATCCGCACCGAGCGCGGCCGGTCGCCGAGGTACGCCTGCCGGCCGCTCTCGGTGATCGCCTCGCTCAGCGGCGGCAACTCCCAGGACGGCACGACCACCGTCCGCCCGGAGACCAGCGCCCGCGCGTACGGGGAGTCCGGCGCCACCTCGTAGACCGCGTCCACCGGCAGCGCCTCCGCCGGGTAGAGCGGGTCGGCGGTGGCCAGCGCCAGCCGGCGCACCTGCAGCGGGGCGGTGGGGTCCAGCGGCTCGACGTCCCGGCCGGCGGCCAGCGCCTCCAGGGCGAAGACGCCGCTGATGTCGGCCACCTCGGGCACCATCGCGTCGGCCAGCTCCCGGGCGGTCTGCCGCAGGTCCAGCGTGGTGCCGATCGAGGCGGTGGCCTCGACCAGCAGGGTGAGCCGCCGCTGCGCCCGGGCGGCCCTGGTCTCGGCCTGGAAGCGCTCGGTGACGTCGACGACCGTCGAGCTCACCCCGAGGACGCGTCCGCCCTTGTCCTCCAGCCGGAAGTAGGAGGCCGACCAGGCGTGGTCGTGCATCGGGTCGCCCGGGGTGCGGCCGTACGAACGGGCGTCCACCACCGGTTCGCCGGTCTCCAGCACCCGGCGCATCACCTCCTCGCTCTCCGCGCCGTTGATGCCGGGCAGCAGCTCGGTCAGCCGGCGGCCGAGGTGCTGCTCCACCGACAGCCCGTTGATCCTCGCCAGCGCCTCGTTGAGCCGGACGAAGGCGAGGCCGGTGTCGTACACGCTCATGCCGACCGGGGCCTGGGTGAAGAAGCCGTCCAGTACGGCCAGGTCGGACTGGATCCGGCGCAGCGTGGTCACGTCCGAGGCCACCGCCAGTACCAGCGGGCGGCCACCCGGCCCGGCGATCGGATGGGTGCGGAACTCCAGGTTGACGTGGTGCCCGTCGCGGTGCCGGACCGGGAAGACACCGGACCAGACGCGGCCTTCCAGGATCTCCTGGAACAGCCCCAGCACCTCCGGCCGCCGCTCGTCGGCGACCAGCAGCTGCGCGGCCCGCGCGCCGATCGCCTCCTCGGCGGAGTAGCCGAGCAGGGCCTCGGCGTCGCCGCTCCAGTGCAGGATCCGGCCGTCGGCCTCGATCAGGGCGGTGGCGATCGGCACCATCAGCAGGGCCTCCGGGCCGTCGGGACGTCCGGGCCCGGCGGCCTCGCGCCGCTCATGCCGTCTGTTCACCATGCTCGGTCACCATGGCCGGAACCGCCCGGAGATCGTCGCCACCAGCCCTGCCATCTTCCCACGGGCCCCGCCACCCCCGCTCGGCGCACGGCCGCGGCCGGTCACCCCCAGGTGGTCGGCGGGCTACGCCTGGGTGGTCTGCAGGGTGC
The DNA here is from genome assembly GCF_042885845.1 of Kitasatospora sp. NPDC058032. Lineage (NCBI taxonomy): Bacteria > Bacillati > Actinomycetota > Actinomycetes > Kitasatosporales > Streptomycetaceae > Kitasatospora > Kitasatospora sp. NPDC058032. The sequence goes on from NZ_JBHVRK010000015.1 coordinate 151,836, forward strand.
GCAGCAACTGGACGCCGGGGGTGTCGACCGAGCGGCGGGTGTTGGCCAGCACGATCACCCCGACCTGCCGCTCCGGGTCGAAGGCCGTGAAGGAGCGGTAGCCGCCGGTGCCGCCGTTGTGCCAGATCTGCAGGTGGCCGCCCTGCCGGGCGTGCAGGCGGTGGCCCAGCCAGCCGAGGTGCGTCCAGGCGAAGGGGTTGACCCGGTGCCGCACCTCGCGGGTCAGCGCGATCGCCGGGGCGAGCGGCGAGCCGCCGTCGGTGCCGTCCCGGCCGTCGGTGCCCTCGCCGCCGGCCGCCAGCTGGGCCCGCAGGAGGACGGCGAGGTCGGCGGCGGTGGACTTGAGCGCGCCCGCCCCCGCGAGGCCGGCGAGGTCCCAGCCCGGCACCGGGCGCCCGCCCGCCGTGTGGCCGGGGGCGAGCCTGGCCGTCTGCGCCGGGTCGGGCGCGAGCACGGTGTCGGTGAGCCCGAGCGGTTCGCAGACCTCCCGCCGGACCAGTTCCCCGTAGCCGACGCCGGCCCGGTGCGCGAGGGCGAGGCCGAGCAGTCCGGCGCCGAGGTTGGAGTAGCGGAAGCCGCGCCCGGGCGCGGTCCGCGCCTTGGTCCGGCCGAGGCTGTCGAGCAGCCACTCGGGGGTGCAGTGTGCGTAGGGGTCGGGCTTGTTGGGGGTGAGCAGGGAGGACAGCAGCATCCCGGCGGGCAGCCGGGGCAGGCCGGAGCTGTGGGTCGCCAGGTGGTGCAGGGTGATCGGCGCGGGGCCCTTGCCGGGGAAGGCCGCGCCGGCCGGGAGCGCGTCGGCGAACAGGTCCGCGAGCGGCTCGTCCAGCGCGACGGTGCCCGCCAGGGTCAGCCGGGCGAGTACGAGGGAGGTGAACACCTTGGTGACGGAGCCGATTTCGAACAGTGTGTCCGGACCGGGCCGCCCGCCGGCGGGTCCGGGGCCGGTGCGTCCGGCGCCGCGGATCTCCACCGTGCCGCGGGCGAGGCCGGCGACCACCACGCCGACCTGCTGGCCGGCGAGGCGGTCGGCGGTCTGCTGGACGAGGCTGCCGAGATCGTTCATGGCCCCGAGCCTAGGAGCGGCGCCGGGCCGCGTCGTCCACCGGGGCGACGATTTTCACCGGGACCCCGCTCGTCCCCGGGAGGTACGGGAGGACGGGCGGGGTCCCGGGCGAGGCGCGTCCCGGCTCAGCAGCTCAGGTTGTTGCCCGGCACGGTGCCGATCAGCTGGGTGAAGCGCTGGTAGGCGTTGATCCGGCTCTGCACCTGGGCGGGGTTGCCGCCGTTGCACTCCAGCGAGCCGTTGATGCTGCGGATGGTCTCGCCGAAGCCGTAGCCGTTGACGATCGCGTTGTGCGGGGTCATGGTGCCCGGCCCGTTCTGGGTGTTCCAGTACCAGAGCGCGGTCTTCCAGGCGACGGCCGGGTCGGTCTGCACCAGGTTGGGGTTGCGCAGCAGGTCGATGCCGAGGGCGTCGCCGGCGGCCTTGTAGTTGTAGTTCCAGCTCAGCTGGATCGGCCCGCGCCCGTAGTACGCGGCCTGGCCGGCCGGGCAGCCGTACGACTGCGAAGCGTCGCAGTAGTGCGGGTAGTTGGCGGTGTTCTGCTCGACCACGTACACCAGCGCGCCGGTCTCGTGGTTGACGTTGGCCAGGAAGGCCGCGGCCTCCTGCCGGCGGACGGTGTCGGTGCCGGTGGCCGCGAAGGCGGGGTAGGCGGCGAGGGCGTCGATCAGGCCCTGGTAGGTGTAGAAGGGGTTCCGGTTCGGGAACATCTGGTCGAACTGGGCCTGGCTGACCGGGAATCCGCCGGGGTTGGGGTTGCCGGTGGAGGTCGGCGTGACGGTCGGGGTCGGGGTCGTCGTCGGGCCGGTGCCGCAGACGCCCTGGTCGGACCAGACGCCGGAGCCGCCGGTGCTCGGCGGCTCGTTCTGGGTCCACCACTTGGCGAGCCAGTTGTGGCCGTTGTAGGAGACGGCGGCGCCGCCGGTGTAGACGGCCGAGGAGTTCCAGGGCGTGCCGCAGACGGCGGCGCTGGCGTTGGCCGCGGGCAGCAGCAGGACCACCGCCAGCGCCGTGGCGACGGCGGAGAGCAGTGCGAGCAGGCGTTTCGTGGACACTTGATCACCCCTTGTGCGGTGTGGGGCCGCACGGTCGTGGAGGTAGGGACGTCGGGGCAGGGGAGCCGGGGCCCCGCGTGGTGGGGGCACGTCGTGGGGGACGGGCCGACCGGGGTGCGGGCCGGTGCGGGGCTGACCCAGACTCAAGCGGAATGGTCTAGACCTGTCAAGGGGTTTCGGGTAAAACGCGCGCGGTGGGGGAGGTGTGAACGGCCGCGACCGGGCCCGCGCGGCGGTACTGTCATGGCCCGGTCCGTCCATCTGGAAGGATGGCGGGGTGGACGAGACCTCCGACCCCGCCGCCCGGTCCGGCCCGGGCGCGCCGATCCGCTCGGGCATCCCGGAGCACGGCAGGGTGCCCAAGTACTACGCCGTCAAGGGCCAGTTGGAGGCCCTGATCGGCGAACTCGGCGAGGACGGCGTGCTGCCGACCGAGCGCGAGCTCGCGGCCCGCTTCGAGGTGGCCCGCGAGACGCTCCGGCAGGCCCTGCGCGACCTGCTGATCCAGGGCCGGATCCGGCGGCGCGGGCGCAGCACGGTGGTGGCCGGCCCCAAGCTGGAGCAGCCGCTCTCGCTGGCCAGTTACACCGAGGGCGTGCGCCGCCAGGGCCGGGTCCCCGGCCGGACGCTGATCGGGCTGGAACGGCTCGGCGCGGACCCCCAGCTGGCGGGCCAGCTGCGGATCGCCCCGGGCGAGCCGGTCTGGCACCTGGAGCGCGTCCTGCTCGCGGACGGCGAGCGGGTGGGCCTGGAGAGCGCCTATCTGGCGGTCGGTCGGGTCCCGGCGCTGGACGTGGAGTTCGACCCCGCCTCCTCGCTGTACGCCTACCTCGCCGAGCGGGCGGGCATCGGCTTCGGCGCCGCCGACGAGCGGATCGAGACCGTGCTGGCCACTCCGCGCGAGGCCCTGCTGATCGGCACGCCGCCGGCGCTGCCGATGCTGCTGCTGCACCGGCTGACCCGGGACGCCGAGGACCGGCCGGTGGAGCGGGTGCGCTCGCTCTACCGGGGCGACCGGTTCAGCTTCACCACCCGTCTCGAAGCGGACTGACCTGCCTCGAAGCGGACTGTTCCGCCCCTCCGGCGCCTTCCGCGCCGGCCTGGCGATCGTCCGGGTCGGCCGACCGCGCCAGAGCCCGCGCTAGGACGGGGCGAGCGCGGCCCGCAGCCGTCCGGCGACCAGCGCCGCGCCGGCCTCGTCCGGGTACGCCCGGCGCGGCCAGAAGAAGCCGCGCAGCCCGTCCCTGGGATTGCGCGGCACCACGTGCACGTGCAGGTGCGGCACCGACTGGCTGATCCGGTTGTTCGTCGCGACGAAGCTGCCCGCCGCGCCCAGCCCCTGTTCCACCGCCGCCGCCACCCGCTGCACCCGCAGGAAGAACGGGCCCACCTGCGCCGCCGGCAGGTCCGCCAGGGTGTGGTGGTGGGCGCGCGGCACCACCAGCACATGGCCCGGGAAGAGCGGCCGGCGGTCCAGGAAGGCCACCGCCGCCTCGTCGTCCAGCACCCGGTGCGCGGGCTCGGTGCCCGCCACCACCGCACAGAAGACGCAGTCCATCCGTCCATTCAACCGGCCGCCCGAGGTCCCGGCATCCGCTCGGCGCGAGGGCGCCGGGAGGTCACCCGAGCGGACCCCGAGCGGGTGCGGGCCCCGGTGGCCGGGGCGCACCGTGCAGGTGGGGCGCGCGGCGCGTCCCGTCGACGAGGAGGTGGCCCGGATGGCGGGCAAGTTCGAGGTGTACGAGGACGCCGGAGGCAAGTACCGGTTCCGGCTCAAGGCGGGCAACGGCGAGATCGTCGCGACCGGCCAGGGTTACGCGAGCAAGGATGCCGCGCACAAGGGCGTCGAGGCCGTCCAGCGGGCGGCGGACGGCGCGAGCGTGGTGGACGTGAAGTCCAAGGCCGCGGCCTGAGGGCCGGGTCACGGGGAGCGGGCGCCCGGACCTCGGGCGCCCGCTCCCCGCGTCCGCCCTCGCCCGCTACTCGTAGCGGTACAGCAGGGCCTCCCGCTCGTTGCGCTCGATCGCCTCGATGGTCAGCGCCGGGTCCGCCAGGTGGGAGAGGGTGACCTCGGCCGAACTCGGCTGGGCGTCCGCGGCGAGCCAGTTCTCCGGCTTCCACGCCGAGGCGCGCAGGAAGGCCTTCGGGCAGTGCGCGAAGACCTCCTCCACCGCCACCACGATCGCGCTGCGCGGCGGCTTGCCGACCGCCGTCAGCTGCTCCAGCAGCCGCGGGTCGGTGGAGACGCAGGCCCGCCCGTTGACCCGCAGCGTGGTGTCCCGGCCCGGGACGACGAAGATCAGCCCGACCCGGCCGGTCTCGACGACGTTGTGTAGGGTGTCCAGCCGCTTGTTGCCGGTCGCGTCCGGGATCGCCAGGGTGAAGTCGTCGAGCACCGAGACCAGTCCGGGCGGCCCGCCGCGCGGCGACACGTCGCAGCGCCCGGCGGCGTCCGCGCTGGCCACCAGCACCAGCGAGGAGCAGGCGATCAACTGCCGGGCGACGTCGTGGATGCGGTCCACCTGCTTGCGGCGGGCGTGGTCGCCGGGCTGCTCGTAGACGTCCCGCAACCGCGCGGCGTCGCGCACGGCCTCCGCGCTGAGAGCGGCGAACAGGCCGGACGGGCCGGGAGTTGACGGAAGAGTGATCTCCGGTGTGCTGGTCATACCGGAAACGTAGCGCGCTCGGCTCAGACGGTGAACGCGACGGGGTGCACCTCGTCCGCCGGATGCCCGGCGCGCTCGTGGACCCGCTGCACGGCCTCCTTCGACGGCGCCTCGGAGAGGCAGTAGACGACGCCCGCCTCCGGGTCGGCCCACGCCTGCTCGAACTGCACGCCCTCGGTGCCCTGGATCTCCAGATCGGCCCGGTGCGCCATCCGCAACTGCTCCTCGGTGATGCCGGCCATCCCTCGGTGGACGTCCATGAACTTGGCCATCACGCTCGCACCTCCTGGGGGCCGGGCCCGCGCCCGGCCCGAAATCCACCCCTCCCACCAGCCTGCGCCCCCGCGCACCGGCGCGCATTCCCGCGGCGGTCGTGAAACAGCCCACAGCCGGAGCCTCTCCCTGAGCCCGCTCCGGCCGTGGCACAATGACCGCAGAAGTAGCAGTGACGTTCAGCGCACTCCGGGGTCGGTGAAAATCCGAACCGGCGGTTACAGTCCGCGACCCGTCCGCAGCCAGCGGCCGGTTGACCAGGTGAAATTCCTGGACCGACGGTTAAAGTCCGGATGGGAGGCGTGCGCGGCGGACGAGTGAGCGACACCTGTGGTCCCCCGGTGGACCGCGGGGACGGCGCACGGCGGCGGTCGAGGGTTTCCCTCCTCCGGTGTCCGGTGCGGCCCCGGCCCGACGACGGGTCCCGTGGCCGTCCGGCGACCCGTGCGGCAGCGCGCCCGTCCGCGTCATCTCCCATGCCGCACCCCGGAGTCCGCGCCCCAAGCGCGAGGAGAACCCGGGTGTTCACCGGCATCATCGAAGAGCTCGGCGAGGTCGTGTCGATCGAGGAGATCGGCGATTCCTCGCGGATCCGCCTGCGCGGCCCGGTGGTCTGTGAGGGCGCGCGCCACGGAGACTCCATCGCGGTCAACGGCGTCTGCCTGACCGTGGTCGACACCCCCGACGAACTGGCCGCCGGCACCGGCGAGTTCAGCGCCGACGTGATGGCCGAGACCCTCCACCGTTCCAGCCTGGGCGAGTTGAAGCCCGGCTCGACGGTCAACCTGGAGCGCGCCATGGCGCTCGGCGCCCGGCTCGGCGGCCACCTGGTGCAGGGTCATGTCGACGCCACCGGGCGGCTGCTGAGCCGTGAGCCGGGGGAGCGCGACGCCGCCGGGAACCTCCGCTGGGAGGTGCTGCGCTTCTCGCTGCCGGAGTCCATCGCCCGCTACCTGGTGGAGAAGGGCTCGATCACCGTCGACGGCGTCAGCCTCACCGTGGTCGAGGCCGCCCGCGACAGCTTCACCGTCAGCCTCATCCCGGCCACCCTGGCGCTGACCACGCTCGGCACCAGGGCCGTCGGCGAGAGCGTCAACCTGGAGGTCGACGTCCTCGCCAAGTACGTGGAGCGGCTGCTGGAGTCCCGCACGCTGCCCCCGACGAACACGACGAGCACGACGAACACGACGAACACGACGAGCACGACGGACGCGACGGACGCGACGAACCCGACGGGCCCGACGGTCACGGGGGAGGAGCGGTGAACTGGCTCAACTCGGACGCCTTCACGGTCCTCGGCCAGACCGTGAAGTGGTCGGACATGATCGGCAACCTGTTCGGCCTGGCCGGTCTCGCCCTCGGCTGGCGCCGCTCGGTCTGGAGCTGGCCGGTCCAGCTGCTCTCCGGAGCGGTCCTGATCGCCGCCTACCTGGCCGGCGACGTGCCGGGCCTGGTCGGCAAGCAGCTGATCGTCATCGTCACCGCCGCCTGGGGCTGGACGCGCTGGCGCAACGGCCGGCAGAGCGGCGGGGAGATCGCCGTCCGCTTCGCGACCTGGCCCGAACGGGCCGCCCTGGTCGCCGGCACGGCGGCCGGCACCGGCCTGCTGGCCTGGGCCTTCCTGACGATCCCCGCGCTCGGCTCGTGGAGCCCGTGGGCGGACGCCTACATCTTCGTCGGCACCCTGGCCGCCATGGTCGCCCAGGCCCGCGGCTGGGTGGAGTTCTGGTTCGCCTGGATCGCGGTCGACGCGGTCGGCGTGCCGCTCGCCTTCAACACCGGCTACACCTTCTCCGGCCTCACCTACTCCCTCTACTTCGTCCTGGTCCTGCTCGGGCTGCGCTCGTGGTGGTTGCGCACCCGCGCGCCGCGTCCCACGTCCCCCACCGTCCCGCAGGGAGCAACGGCATGACCGAGAACCAGTCCGACGAACTCGTCCTCGACCCGGTCGAGCGGGCCATCACCGACATCGCGCTCGGCCGCGCGGTGATCGTCGTCGACGACGAGGACCGCGAGAACGAGGGCGACATCGTCTTCGCGGCCTCCGCCGCCACCCCCGAACTGATGGCCTTCACCATCCGCTACAGCTCCGGCGTGATCTGCGCCCCGATGACCGGCGCCGAACTGGACCGGCTCAAGCTCCCCCCGATGACCCAGGTCAACGAGGACCGCAAGGGCACCGCCTACACCGTCTCGGTGGACGCCCGCGAGGGGGTCGACACCGGCATCTCGGCCGCCGACCGGGCCCGCACCGTGCGGCTGCTCTCCTCGCCCGGCACCGGGCCCGAGGACCTCGCCCGCCCCGGGCACGTCTTCCCGCTGCGCGCCGTCGAGGGCGGCGTGCTGGTCCGCCCCGGCCACACCGAGGCCGCCGTCGACCTGGCCCGGCTCGCCGGACTGGCACCGGCCGGCGCCATCGCCGAGGTGGTCAACGACGACGGCACCATGGCGCGGCTGCCCGAGCTGGTCGCCTTCGCCCGTGCGCACAACCTGGCGATCATCTCCATCGAGGACCTCATCGCCTACCGCCGCCGCACCGAACTGCACGTCGAGCGCGCCGCCGTCACCGCGCTGCCCACCGCCTACGGCGAGTTCACCGCCGTCGGCTACCGGGGCACCCTCGACGGCGTCGAGCACATCGCGCTGGTCGCCGGCGGCCTGGACGCGGACGGCCGGCTGCCCGACGGCGAGGACGTGCTGGTCCGGGTCCACTCCGAGTGCCTGACCGGGGACGTGCTCGCCTCGCTGCGCTGCGACTGCGGCCCCCAGCTGCAGTCCTCGCTGCGCCGGGTCGCCGAGACCGGCCGCGGCGTGGTGCTCTACCTGCGCGGCCACGAGGGCCGGGGCATCGGCCTGGCGCACAAGCTGCGCGCCTACGAACTCCAGGAGCAGGGCCGCGACACCGTCGACGCCAACCTCGACCTCGGCCTGCCCGCCGACGCCCGCGACTACAGCATCGGCGCCCAGATGCTCTGCGACCTCGGTGTGCGCTCGCTGACCCTGCTGACCAACAACCCGCAGAAGCTCACCGCGCTCACCGAGCACGGGCTCAAGGTCAAGGGCCGCGAGCCGGTCGAGATCCCGGCGGGCGAGCACAACGCGCGCTACCTGCGCACCAAGCGCGACCGGATGGGCCACGACCTGCCCGGCCTCGGCGGCTGAGCACCACCACCGCCTGCCACCGATCCCGAACCACCGATTCCGAAGCACCGATCCCGAACCACCGAAAGGCACCCGCACATGAGCGGCCACGGAGCCCCCGAGCTGACCATCGACAACGCCGCCGGCCTCAAGGTCGCCGTGATCGCCGCCCAGTGGCACGACCAGGTGATGAACGGCCTGCTCGACGGCGCCCACCGCGCCCTCAAGGAACTGGGCGTCGCCGAGCCGACCGTCCTGCGCGTCCCCGGCACCTTCGAGCTGCCGGTCGCCGCCAAGCGCCTCGCCGAGCGCGGCTACGACGCCGTGATCGCCCTCGGCGTGGTGATCCGCGGCGGCACCCCGCACTTCGACTACGTCTGCCAGGCCGCCACCGTCGGCCTCACCCAGGTCGCCGTGGACACCGGAGTCCCGGTCGGCTTCGGCGTACTGACCTGCGACAACGAGGAGCAGGCGATCGACCGCGCGGGCCTGCCGGGCTCCGCCGAGGACAAGGGGCACGAGGCGGTCACCGCGGCCGTCGCCACCGCCGCCGCCCTGCGCGCGCTCTGAGGCGGCCGGCCGGGCCGCGCTCCGGACCGTGGACGTCCACCGGACTGTCCACGGTCCGGAACCGTTTACCGTCCGTCCCTCCGCACGCCGTAAGGTGAGTCCCATCATGGCTTCGAAGACATTCGAGGAGCTCTTCACCGAGCTCCAGCAGAAGGCCGCCACCGGCGACCCCTCGTCCTCCCGTACCGCGCAGCTCGTCCAGCAGGGCGTCCATGCGATCGGCAAGAAGGTCGTCGAGGAGGCCGCCGAGGTCTGGATGGCCGCCGAGTTCCAGTCCGACGAGCAGACCGCCGAGGAGATCTCGCAGCTCCTCTACCACCTTCAGGTGATGATGGTCGCCCGCGGGCTGACGCTCGACGACGTCTACAAGTACCTCTAGGCCAGCACCTCCGGGCCCCGGTGCCTCAGGGCCCCGGCCCGGAACCCCCCTACACCCACACCGAACAGGTAAGGAACTCACCTCCATGCTGCGCATCGCCGTCCCCAACAAGGGTTCGCTCTCGGGTCCTGCGGCGGAGATGCTCCATGAGGCCGGCTACCGGCAGCGCAAGGACGCCAAGGAGCTGGTCCTGGTCGACCCGGGCAACCAGGTCGAGTTCTTCTTCCTGCGCCCGCGCGACATCGCGGTGTACGTCGGCTCCGGCCGCCTCGACGTCGGCATCACCGGCCGCGACCTGCTGCTGGACTCGCACTCCAACGCCGAGGAGGTGCTCGCGCTCGGCTTCGCCGGCTCGACCTTCCGCTTCGCCCGCCCGGTCGGCGTGGACGTCGAGGACGTCAAGGGCCTGGAGGGGCTGCGGATCGCCACCTCCTACACCGGCCTGGTCGAGCAGCACCTCGCCGACCACGGGGTGAAGGCCACCGTCACCAAGCTGGACGGCGCGGTGGAGACCGCGGTGCAGCTGGGCGTCGCCGACGTGATCGCCGACGTGGTGGAGACCGGCACCAGCCTGCGCAACGCCGGCCTGGAGGTCTTCGGCGAGCCGATCCTGATCTCCGACGCCGTGGTCATCCGACCCAAGGGCGCCGGCGAGGACCCGGCCGTCGACCAGTTCCTGCGCCGTCTGCAGGGCGTGCTGGTGGCCCGCCGCTACGTGCTGATGGACTACGACATCCGCGCCGAGCAGGTCGGCGCCGCCGTCGCGCTGACCCCCGGCCTGGAGTCGCCGACCGTCTCCCCGCTGCACACCGAGGGCTGGGTGGCGGTGCGCTCGATGGTGCTCCGCAAGGAGGCCCAGCAGATCATGGACGACCTGTGGGGCATCGGCGCCCGGGCCATCCTGGTGACCAACATCCACGCCTGCCGCCTCTGAACACCCACCGGCCCCCGGCCGCGGGGGTAAGCACCGGTTGAATAGGGTGGGGCCGCCGACAGGCGTCCCCACCCTTTCCGCTGCCCGACCCACGAACCACCCCGGAGCCCCTCGTGTCCACCCCCGCCGAGTTCCCCGTCACCTGGGCCCCGCGCCGCACCCGTGCCGTGCTGCTGCCGGTCTGCGCGCTGCTGGTGGTGCTGTTCGCCGCGATGGCGGTCGCCCTGCCGGCGAACTGGCAGCTCAACGACCGGATCATGATGGCGGTCAGCGGCGTGCTGTTCGCCGCCGTCGGCCTGATGCTGGCCCGGCCGCGGGTCAGCGCCGACGCCGAGGGCGTCACCGTGGTCAACTTCGTCCGCAGCCGCCGGCTGGCCTGGGCCGAGATCGTCGGCGTGAACTTCCGCCAGGGCGACCCGTGGGCCACCCTCGACCTCGCCGACGGCACCTCGCTGGCCGCCGTCGGCATCCAGTCCGGCGTGGGCAAGGCGCAGGCCATCGCGGACGCCCGCGCCCTGCGCGACCTGGTCGTCCACCACGGCGCCTGAACCACGACGGTCGGCCGCCGGGCGGGTCCGAACGCGGATCCGACGTCCGCACGGGTATGGTCTACGCTGGTAAAAGCGGGGCAAAGGCATTGCCCTGCCCGAAATCGACCTGAGGAGTGACACTCCCCGTCCATGGACGATCCGTCCGGTAGTACCTGCGCCGCCCTCCTTCCGGCCGACGGAAGGCAGGCGGCACTGTGATCACCGCCTGGCTGCTGCTCTTCGCAGCCCTCCTGCTCATCCTCGCCAACGGCCTCTTCGTGGCCGCCGAGTTCGCCTTCGTGACCGTGGAGCGCGGCGCCGTCGAGCGCGCCGCCGAGACCGGGGACGCCAAGTCCGGCCGGGTCTCCAAGGCCCTGCGCCACCTCTCCTTCGAACTGTCCGGCGCCCAACTCGGCATCACCGTGACCTCGCTGGTGGTCGGCATGCTCGCCGAGCCGGCGCTGTCGACCCTGCTGAAGCCGGTGTTCACCGGTATCGGCCTGCCCGCCGGCGCCGCCCGCGGCGCGGCCGTGGTCATCGGCATGCTGCTCGCCACCGTCGTCCAGATGGTGATCGGCGAGCTGGTCCCGAAGAACTGGGCGATCTCCCACCCGCTCCAGGTGGCCCGCGCGGTCGCCGCCCCGCACATGGCGTTCTCCCGGGCCTGCCGCCCGCTGATCAGCGTGCTCAACGGCTCCGCCGACCGCACCGTGCGCGCCTTCGGCATCGAGCCGCAGGAGGAGCTGGGCCACGCCCGCACCCCCGCCGAACTGGTCTCGCTCGCCCGGCACTCCGCCAAGGCGGGCGCCATAGACGAGGAGTCGGCCACCCTGTTCGTGCGGACCCTCGGCCTCGGCGAGCTCACCGCGCAGTCCGTGATGACCCCGCGCGTCGACGTCTCCGCGCTCCAGCGCGACGCCAGCGCCGCCGACGTCCTCAACCTGACCCGGGCCACCGGCCTGTCCCGCTTCCCGGTCTACACCGACAGCCTCGACGAGGTCACCGGCACCGTCACGCTCAAGGACGCGCTGGCCGTCCCGGCCGAGCGGCGCGCCACCGTGCGGGTCGCCGACCTCGCCGTCCCGCCGCTGCTGGTGCCCGAGACGCTCCCCGCCGAGCGGCTGCTCGACCAGCTGCGCCGCCTGCAGCCGATGGCCATCGTGGTCGACGAGTACGGCGGCACCGCCGGCGTCGTCACCGTCGAGGACATCGTCGAGGAGATCGTCGGCGCGGTGCAGGACGAGCACGACCCGGCCGACACCCCCGAGCTGCTGTCGCTGCCGCCGGTCGAGGGGCAGCCCGTCTGGGCGGCCGACGGCCGCGCCCGGCTCGACCAGCTGGAGGCCATCGGCCTGCACGCCCCGGAGGGGCCGTACGAGACGCTGGCCGGCCTGGTCGCCGACCTGCTCGGCAAGCTGCCGGTCCCCGGTGAGCAGGCCGAGCTGCCCGGCTGGCGGTTCACCGTCGAGGCCGTGGACCGGCACCGCACCAGCCGGGTCCGGGTGGAACGCACCGCCCACCACCACTTCCTGGGCGACGACGAGGACGGAACCCGATGACCGCGCTCCAACTGGCCGTCGCCGTCCTGCTGCTGCTCGGCAACGCCTTCTTCGTCGGCGCCGAGTTCGCCGTCGTCTCGGTCCGGCGCAGCCAGATCGAACCCCTCGCCGAGGCCGGCAACAAGCGTGCCCGCACCGTGCTGCACGCCCTGTCCAACGTCTCCGCGATGCTCGCCGCCGCCCAGCTCGGCATCACCGTCTGCTCGCTGGGCCTGGGTGCGCTCGCCGAGCCGACCATCGCCCACCTGCTGGAGGGGCCGTTCGACGCGATCGGCATCCCGGCCGGCCTGCAGCACCCGCTGGCGTACGGCATCGCGCTGGCCGTCGTGGTCTACCTGCACATGGTGATGGGCGAGATGGTGCCGAAGAACATGGCACTGGCCGGCCCCGAGAAGGCCGCGCTCTGGCTCGGCCCGCCGCTGGACCGCCTGGCCCGCTGGCTGGCCCCGGTGATCTCCTTCCTCAACACCTTCGCCAACGGCGTGCTCAAGCTGTTCAAGGTGGAGGCCAAGGACGAGGTCGAGTCGGTGTTCACCACCGAGCAGCTGATCTACCTGCTCGCCGACTCCGGGGACGCCGGGCTGCTGGAGAAGGACCGCCAGGAGCGCCTGGAGGACGCCCTGGAGCTGGGCCGCCGCCCGCTCACCGACGTCCTGCTCACCCCCGAGCAGCTGGTCACCGTCGACACCAAGGTGACCGCCGCGCAGATCGAGGAACTGGCGCTGCGCACCGGCTTCTCGCGCTTCCCGGTCACCGACGGTGACCCGGCGGGCCACGGTTACCTCGGGTACCTGCACCTCAAGGACATCCTGGACGTCGAGGACCCGACCACGCCCGTCCCGGCCCGCCTGTGGCGGCCGATCACCGTGCTGCGCGGCACCATGCCGCTGGACGACGCGCTGGGCGCCATGCGCCGGGCCGCCTGCCACCTCGCGGCCGTCCTCGACCAGGACGGGCGGACGCTCGGCGTGGTGATGCTGGAGGACGTCCTGGAGGAGCTGGTCGGCGAGGTGCACGACCCGGACCACCGCTCCGCCGCGTAGGGCCGGACGCCGGGCTGCCGTCGACGCTTCGCTCTCGGCGATTCCGCTCTGAGCGTGCGCCTGTTCCCATGCCGGCCACCCTGACTGCAGGGTGGTCGGCATGAGACTTCTCCTGCTGGGTGGTACGGAGTTCGTGGGGCGGGCCGTCGCCGAGGCGGCGCTGGAACGGGGATGGGAGGTCACGGTCTTCCACCGGGGGACGCACGCCGCGCCGCCCGGGGCGCGGGTCCTGCACGGGGACCGCACGGTCGAGGGCGGGCTCGCCGCGCTGGCCGAGGGGGAGTGGGACGCGGTGGTGGACACCTGGTCGGCCGCCCCGTCGGCGGTGCGCGACAGCGCCCGTCTGCTGGCCGGCCGGGCCGGCCGCTACGCGTACGTGTCCAGCCGCTCGGTGTACGGGTACCCGACCCCTGTCGGGACCGACGAGAGCGCCCCGCCGGTGGCGGGCTCGCCGGACGACGGCGAGGTGCCCTACGCCGAGTCCAAGCGCGGCGGCGAGCTGGCGGCACTGGACGCCTTCGGCGACCGGGCGCTGCTGGTCCGCGCCGGGCTGATCGTCGGCCGCTACGAGAACATCGGCCGGCTGCCCTGGTGGCTGAACCGGATCGCCCGGGGCGGCCCGGTGCTCGCGCCCGGCCCGCGCGACCTCGCCCTCCAGTTCATCGACGTCCGCGACCTCGCCGACTGGACCCTGGACGCCCTCGCGGCCGGCCTCGGCGGCCCGTACGACCTGGTCGCCCCGCCCGGCCACAGCAGCATGGGCGAGCTGCTGGAGGCCTGTGCGGCGGTCACCGGCTCGGACGCCGAGCTGCGCTGGACGGCCCCGGAGGCGATCGCCGCCGCCGGCATCGAGCCGTGGACCCAGCTGCCGTTCTGGGTGCCGCCGGGCGAGTTCCACGACAGCATGCACGGCGCGGCCGCCACCAAGGCGCTGGCCGCCGGGCTGCGCTGCCGGCCGACGGCCGAGACGGTCGCCGACACCTGGGCCTGGCTGCGGTCGATCGGCGGCGTCGCGCCGCGGCGCCCGGACCGGCCGGCGGTGGGGCTGGACCCGCGGACCGAGGCGGCGGCCCTGGCCGGCTGAGTCGGCGGACGCCCGGGGCCGGGCCGTGCGCGCGGTCTCAGCCCCGGCCGTCGATCAGCTCGCCGTAGGCCTGCACCAGGTCCGGCAGCCGCAGCGTCGCGAGGTCCTCCCGGCCGGGCGGCTCGCGCAGCAGGGTCAGCCGCAGGTCCCGGTAGGCGCAGGACTTCTCGTACAGGGTGCGGATGAACCGGCCGTTGCCGAGCTCGTCGATCCAGCCCTCGCGGACCACATGGGTGCAGATCGAGGCCAGTTCCTCGGCGGCGTCCTCGTCCCAGCCGTCGCCGTCCTGCCCGGCGAGCGCCGCGCCGATCGCGGTCAGCTCGCCGGGGCGGTAGCTGGGGAAGTCGACCCGGGTGGTGAAGCGGGAGTTGAGGCCGGGGTTGGCCGCCAGCAGCCGGTTCATGCCCTCGGGGTAGCCGGCCAGGATCACCACCAGCCGGTCCCGGTTGTCCTCGGCGCGCTTGAGCAGCACCTGGAGCGCCTCGTCGCCGTAGGCGTCGCCCTTGCTGTAGCCGGAGTTGGAGAGGCTGTAGGCCTCGTCGATGAAGAGCACGCCGTCCAGCGCGGAGTCGATCAGCTCGTTCGCCTTGACGGCGGTCTGGCCGAGGAATTCGCCCACCAGGTCCGCCCGTTGGGCCTCCACCAGATGGTCGCCGGAGAGCAGGCCGAGGGCGTGGAAGACCCGGCCGAGGATCCGGGCGACGGTGGTCTTGCCGGTGCCGGAGGGGCCGGAGAAGACGAAGTGGCGTTTGGGCGGCTGGACCGGCAGGCCCTGTTCGGCGCGCAGCCGGGCCATCCGCAGCTGCGCGGACAGCGCCCGGACCTGCCGCTTGACCGGCTCCAGGCCGACCATCCGGGAGAGTTCGGCCAGCGCGGCGTCCAACTCGGCCTGGTCGCCGTCGCGTTCGAGGGCCGGATAGGCGTTGGCGACCCGGGGGAGCGCAGCCTCGCCGCGCGCCGGCGCCGCGGTGGAGCCGGCGGCGGGCTGCGGCGCGGTGGAGCCGGTGCGCCCGCCGGTGGCCAGCGGGGGAGGTGCGCCGGTGCCGCCGGACCGGTTGTCGGTGCCCGCGCCGCCCGGTCCGGCGCCGGTCGGGACGACCGGGAAGCCGTCGTCGTCCGGCGCGGCGCCGTCCGGGTCCGGCTCGCCCGCGCCGTCGGCCGCGTCCGCCGCGCCGGCCCCGTCCAGAAGCGGATCGTCGAGGTCCGGCCCGCCGAGGACCGGCCCGCCGAAGGGGTCCGGGACGCCGGGGGAGGCCGGCGCGCCGTCCGTCCCGAGCGGGTCGATGCCGAACGCCTCGAAGTCCGGCTGGTCCAGCAGCGCGGCGTCCAGCGCGTCCTCCTCCGGCCCGCCCGTGCGGCCGGCCTCCCGGCCACCGCCCACGACGGTGTCCAGCAGGGTGTCGGCGACGGCGTCCTCGGCCGAGATCGCCGCGAGCCGGGCCGCGGTGTCCATGAACGCCGGATCGGCCCGGTGCACCGCCCGGTAGAGCGGTAACGCGGCGGCGCTGCGCCCGGCGCCCTCGTAGGCGCGGCCCAGCCAGTACCGCAGCTCCTTGCGCTGCGGCTGCTCGGAGCGGCAGCGGGCGAGCGAGGCGGCGAGCGGGGTCTGGGCCTGGGCGCACATGTCCAGCCGGACCCTCGCCATGCCGGCGAACAGCCCGGCCTCGATGCCGAGCAGCGGGTCGTCGAGCAGCCGGTCGGTGTCCCGGATCAACTGCTCCCAGTCCTTGAGCAGATAGGAGCGGCAGGCGTTGAGGAAACGCGCCGAAGGGTCCTCGGCGGGGGTCGGGCACTGCTGCAACGCCTGCTCCAGCTCGGCGAGATGACGACCGTCCAGCCAGTGCGAGGCGTGCGCGAGGGCGAGGTCGCGGGGGCTCTCCAGCACCGGCTGCACCCACCAGCCCAGCCAGTACCAGGAGCTGAGCGGCCGGGCGTGCCGACGGCGCTGCTCGCCGAACCGTGTGCGGTGGCGGTACATCGCGAGCAGCGCGCCGGAGGTGTCGCTGCGCAGCGCGTGCAGGCCGAGCCAGGCGTCGGCCATGCCGGGGTCGAGCCGCACGGCCGCGCGGAACTCCTCCTCGGCGCGGCTGTACGCCCCGGCCGTGTAGGCGTCCATGGCACGCAGCCAGGCGCGGTCGGCGAGCCGGTTCGGTGCCGGGCCGCCCGCGTTGCTGCTCTGGGAACTGTCCGTCGTCACTCAACGCCCCCCGCGGTGTGGCTCGGGGCCCGGCTGGTGCGGTGGCGTTGCGGACCCCGCCGGTGGTCGTCTGCCCCCGGGGCGCACATGCGCCTGCCAGGAATCGTACCGGCGCGGAGCTGATCCGGAAGGGTGCCGCACGATGTCAAAAGCGATCCGGCGGACGGCCGTTGACGGATGGCCGAATCCGGCGCGGGGAGGTCGGACGGTATCCCCGGCTCACGGGGGAACAAGCCGGGAATACCGGGTCCGAGGTTGCGGAATGCGTCATTCCGGCAACAGGTGTGAACCTATTTCCTGGCGACGCCGCAGGTCAAGGGGATTGTTGAAGGTTCACCGACGGTGCTCGGCGCGATCCGGCCGGTCACCCCGTCGACCACCGTTGCGGCGTACGGACGGCTCGGGTCCGCGGCGAAATGCGCCGATTCGGCGACGGCCCAGCCGGCCCAGAACTCCGCCAGCCGGGGACCGTCGCGCTGCTCGCCGCGCCGCCGGGCCGCCGCCGCGTCCAGCTCCATCCACACCAGCCGGCTCAGCCACGGGCGCACGGCGCGCCGCCCGGCGCCCACCCCCTCGACCAGTACCACCGGCGCGAGCGGCACCGCGGCCGTCCCCGCGAACCGGCGCAGCGTCCAGTCGTACACCGCGTACCGCGCGTCCCGGCCGGCGGCCAGCGGCTCCAGCACCTGGGCGCGCAGCCGCCCGCACCACTCGAACGGCTCGGCGTGCGTCGCGAGGTCGTCCAGGTGCACCACCGGGGCGCCGCCCAGCGCGGCCGACAGCCGGCCGGCGAAGGTCGTCTTGCCCGAGCCCGCGTGCCCGTCCACCGCGACCAGCCGCACCGGGCCGCAGGACGGCGGCAGCGCCCGCAGCTCGGCCGCGAGCGCGTCGAGTTCGGCGCGCGGGTCGAGCGCGTCGGGCGCGTCGGCGGTGCGTGTCCCCACTACCGGGGCGGCGGAAGTCTCGGAAGAAGCCACATCGGCAACCCTACGGGGACCGGTGTGCCGATGCGGACAGTGATCCGGTGCAGGTCGTGACGGCGGGGCCGCGATCGGGCATACTCGCATCGCCGAGCATGTGAACGGCCGTTCACCGCGACCCGGTGCCGGCCGCGCCGAGCTGCCACACCCCGCGCGGGCCCGACCACATCCGGGCGGCCCGGCGCACGACCGAGGAGGCGAACCAGCCACCATGACCACCTCCCCCGCGAAGGCCGTCGACCGCCAGCTGCCCAGCGAGGAGGCCCGCGAGCTCCTCCACCTGACGCGGGACCTCGTCCAGCGCGAGCTGCAGCCGCGCGCCGCGGAGGACGAGGCCGCCGGCCGGTTCCCGCGCGAGGTCTTCCGCACGCTCGGCGAGGCCGGCCTGCTCTCGCTGCCCTACGACGAGCGGTACGGCGGCGGCGAGCAGCCCTACGAGGTCTACCTCCAGGTCCTGGAGGAGCTGGCGGCCGGCTGGCTGGCCGTCGGCCTCGGCGTCAGCGTGCACACCCTCTCCTGCCACGCCCTGGCCACCTTCGGCACCGACGAGCAGCGCGAGCGCTGGCTGCCCGGCATGCTCTCCGGCGAGCAGCTCGGCGCCTACTGCCTCTCCGAGCCGCAGTCCGGCTCCGACGCCGCCGCCCTGCGCACCCGCGCCGACCTGGACGGCGACGAGTACGTGGTGAACGGCACCAAGGCCTGGATCACCCACGGCGGCCAGGCCGACTTCTACAGCGCGCTGGTGCGCACCGGCGAGGAGGGGGCGCGCGGGATCAGCTGCCTGCTGGTGCCCGGCACCCAGCCCGGCCTCTCGGCGGCCCCGCCGGAGCACAAGATGGGCATGAAGTCCTCGCCGACCGCCCAGCTGCACTTCGACGGCGCCCGGGTCCCCCGCGAGCGGCTGGTGGGCGCCGAGGGCCAGGGCTTCCAGATCGCGCTCGCCGCGCTGGACTCCGGCCGGCTCGGCATCGCCGCCTGCGCGATCGGGGTCGCCCAGGCCGCGCTCGACGTCGCCGTCGACTACGCGCGCACCCGCCGCCAGTTCGGCCGTCCGATCGCCGACTTCCAGGGCCTGTCGTTCATGCTCGCCGACATGGCCACCCAGGTCGAGGCCGGCCGCGCGCTCTACCTGTCCGCGGCCCGCCGCCGGGACGCCGGTCTGGCGTTCTCCAAGGAGGCGGCGATGGCCAAGCTGTTCTGCACCGACACCGTGATGCGGGTGACCACCGACGCCGTCCAGGTGCTCGGCGGCTACGGCTACACCCAGGACTTCCCGGCCGAGCGCTTCATGCGCGAGGCCAAGGTGCTGCAGATCGTCGAGGGCACCAACCAGATCCAGCGCCTGGTGATCGGCCGCCACCTCACCAAGTAGTCCCGGCCCCCCTGACCGGCCGCCCCCGGCGCCCGCCCCGCGCGGACGCCGGGCGGGGCGGCCCGGAACGGCCCCCGGGCGTCACTCCAGGGTGCGGAGTGACGCCCGGGGGCCGTTCTGACGTACCGTCGGCGACCGTGCGGCGGGCGGGGGTTCAGCGCCGCGAGAACCGGCCGCGCTGCTCCGGGATGGCCGGCGCGACGGCCGAGCGGACCGGGCGGTGCACCGTCGCGTGGGAGAACGGCTGGGTGCGCCAGTCGAGTTCGCCCGGCGGCGTGAGCAGCGCGTCCGGGCCCGCGGACCCGGCCTCCTCCTCGCTGTCCACCTCGAAGAGGTCGTCCGTCGGCGCGCCCGAACCGGGGCAGAGGGTGGGCGAGAAGGGGTGCCAGGGCCGCGGCAGGACGGCGTGCTGCGGCAGCCGCTCCTCGTCGCCCACGAGGGCGATCGGGCGCCGGCACGACGGGCAGTGCACCCGGACGATCTCCCAGCCGTCGACCTCGCCCGGATCCACCTCCGGCGCGGTCTCGTTGGGGACCGCGAGGTCCGCGCGGTCGGTCGTATCGTGGGCGTCGTCCGCGCCCGTCGGGCGCTGGTCGGTAACGCGCATGGTGATCCCCCTCGGATCGGGCCCGGCGTGGTCGCCCGGGGCCACAACCAGCACTTCCCGCCGAAACGGACTCATAACCCTGCGGTCCGTCGCACTGTGATGCACCGGGTGTGTCCTTCGCCACATTCGTCCGGCATGTGCCCCGCGGTACCCCGGGGCGCGCAGGGTGACATCGCGCGCCCCCCTCCTTGCCGCCGCACGCGCCCTCCGAGGCCGGAGGCCGTGCGCCCCCCGTGCCGCGATCCGCGCGCCCCCGAGGGGGTAGGTTTGCGCCTTGTGGAGGATCTCGACCAACGCATCGTCCAGCTGCTCCTCCAGGACGGCCGGATGAGCTACACGGACCTGGGCAAGGCCACCGGCCTGTCCACCTCGGCGGTGCACCAGCGGGTGCGCCGGCTCGAACAGCGCGGGGTGATCCGCGGTTACACCGCGATCGTCGACCCGGACGCCGTCGACCTGGCGCTCACCGCCTTCATCTCGGTCAAACCCTTCGACCCCAGCGCCCCGGACGACACGCCCGAGCGGCTGGCCGATCTGCCCGAGATCGAGGCCTGCCACAGCGTCGCCGGTGACGAGAACTACATCCTCAAGGTCCGCGTCGGCGCCCCCGGCGACCTGGAGGACCTGCTGGCCCGCATCCGCAGCGCCGCCGGCGTCTCCACCCGCACCACCGTCGTCCTGTCCACCCCCTACGAGGCCCGACCCCCGAAGCTCTGACCGGTCCGCGCGGGGGTGCAGACTAGGCCGCATGACCGAACGCACCCTCCGGACCGTCCTGCTGCGCGGCGGCGCCGTCTACAGCCCCGCCGACCCCTTCGCCACCGCCATGCTCGTCGAGGGCGAGCACGTCGCCTGGGTCGGCAGCGACGGCGCCGCCGAGGCGTACGCGCAGACCGCCGACGAGATCGTCGAACTGGACGGAGCCCTGGTCACCCCCGCCTTCGTGGACGCCCATGTGCACACCACCTCCGCGGGCCTCGCGCTCACCGGCCTCGACCTCACCGGCGTCCCCTCGCTGGCCGCCGCCCTGGCCGCGATCAGCGCCTTCGTCGCCGCCGAGCAGCAGCCCGGCGGCGTGCTGATCGGCCACGGCTGGGACGAGACCGGCTGGCCGGAGGGCCGCCCGCCCACCCTCGCCGAGCTGGACGACGCCGCCGCGGGCGCCGCCGTCTACCTCTCCCGCACCGACGTGCACTCCGGCCTCGCCACCAGCGCCCTGCGCGCGCTGACCGAGGGCCTCGCCGAGCGGCCCGGCCACGACGCCGACGGCCCGCTCACCCGCGACGCCCACCACGCCGTGCGGCAGACCGCGCTCGGCCGTCTCACCCCCGAGCAGCGCCGCCGCGCCCAGCGCGCCGCCCTGGCCCGCGCCGCCGAGCTCGGGATCGGCGCCCTGCACGAGTGCGCCGGCCCCGAGGTCTCCTCCGAGCAGGACCTCGCCGCCCTGCTGGAGCTGGCCGCCGAGGGCGAGGGCCCCGAGGTGTTCGGCTACTGGGGCGAGCTGAGCGAGCGCGGCGGCGTCGAGACCGCCCGCCGGCTCGGCGCGGTCGGCGCCGGCGGCGACCTCTTCGTCGACGGCGCGCTCGGCTCGCACACCGCCTGCCTGCACCGCGACTACAGCGACGCCGCGCACACCGGCGCCGCCTACCTCACCGCCGCCCAGGTCGCCGACCACGTCGCCGCCTGCACCGAGGCCGGCCTCCAGGCCGGGTTCCACGCGATCGGCGACGCCGCGATCGCCGCCGTCGTCGAGGGCGTCCGGGCCGCCGGCGACCGGGTCGGCGCCGACCGCATCCGGGCGCTGCGCCACCGCGTCGAGCACGCCGAGGCGCTGGACGACAAGACCGTCGCCGCCTTCGCCGAACTCGGCCTGACCGCCTCCGTGCAGCCCGCCTTCGACGCCGCCTGGGGCGGCCCGGACGGCATGTACGTCCAGCGCCTGGGCGCCGAGCGGGCCGCCGCGCTCAACCCCTTCGCCGCGCTGCTGCGCTCCGGCGTCCCGCTGGCCTTCGGCTCGGACGCCCCGGTCACCGCGCTCGACCCCTGGGGCACCGTCCGGGCCGCCGCCTTCCACCGCACCCCCGAGCACCGGATCTCGGTGCGGGCCGCGTTCACCGCCCACACCCGCGGCGGCTGGCGCGCGATCGGCCGCGACCAGGACGGCGTGCTCGTCCCCGGCGCGGTCGCCAGCTTCGCCGTCTGGGCCGCGGGCGATCTGGTCGTCCAGGCCCCGGACGACCGGGTGGCCGGCTGGTCCACCGACCCGCGCTCCGGCACCCCGGGCCTGCCCGACCTCACCCCCGGCGAGCCGCTGCCCACCTGCCTGCGCACCGTGGTCCGCGGCCGCACAGTCCACCTGGCCGCCGCCGAGTAGCACCGGGCGCCACGGAGGCGGGCAGGAGGTCCCCGGACCACCCGCCCGCCTCCGCTACGACCCTCAGCTCACGGCCGGGTGTCGTTCCGGGGTACCTTCTTCGGACAGCGTCCGAACAGCCGTCCCCGTACCCCCCGCGGGGCGGCGGCGAGAGAGATGGTGCGACGGTGGCCATGCCCGTCACCCAGGAGCGGTCCGGGACCGCACCCGAGACCCCCGACGAGGCATCAGGCCCGGGCCGCGGCGCCCGCGCCCTCGCCAGACTGCGGGCCGGCCTTCCCCGCACCGGGCTGGCCGCGCTCGCCGGGCTGCTGCTCGCGCTGGCCTTCCCGCCCTTCGACCTGTGGCCGTTCTCGGTCCTCGGTGTCACCGCGCTCTCGCTGCTCACCCGGGGCCGCACCGCCCGGCAGGCCGCCTGGACCGGCTTCGCCTTCGGCCTGCCGTTCTTCCTGATGCTGCTCAGCTGGCTGCGGGTGATCGGCTGGGACGCCACCGTCGGCCTCTCGGTCGTCGAGGCGCTCTTCCTGGCCGTCCTCGGCGCCGGCCTCGCGGTCACCTCCCGGCTGCCCGCCTGGCCGCTCTGGGGCGCCTGCCTGTGGATCACCCAGGAGTGGGCCCGCGACCGGTTGCCGCTCGGCGGCTTCCCCTGGGGCCGGCTCGCGTTCGCCAACACCGCCACCCCGTACACCCCGCTGGCCGCGCTCGGCGGCGCCCCGCTGGTGACCTTCGCGGTCGCCCTCTCCGGCACCCTGCTGGCCTGGGCCGCCGTGCGGGCGGCCGGCCGCGGCACCGCGCGCCGCCCCGTGCAGGCCGCGGCGGCCGGGCTCGGCGCCGTCGCCGCGCTGCTCGCCGGCTACCTGGTGCCGGTGCCCACCGCGCCCGCCGACACCGTCAAGGTGGCCATCGTCCAGGGCAACGTGCCCAACCCCGGCATGGACTTCCTCGGCCGCCCGATGATGGTGCTCAACAACCACGCCGCCGCCACCGAGAAGCTCGCCGCCGACATCAAGGCCGGCCGGGCCGAGAAGCCGGACATCGTGATCTGGCCGGAGAACTCCTCCGACCTCGACCCGTTCAGCGACCCGCTGGCCTACGCGCGGATCGACGAGGCGGTGCGGGCGATCGGGGTGCCCACCCTGGTCGGCACCCTGGTGGACGGCCCCGACGAGCAGCACGTGCAGAACGAGGGCATCGTCTGGGACCCGACGACCGGCCCCGGCGCCTCCTACACCAAGCAGCACCCGGTGCCGTTCGGCGAGTACGTGCCCTTCCGCGACCAGCTGTCCAAGGTCATCACCCGGCTCCAGCGGGTCGCCCGGGACTTCTACCCCGGCGACCACAACGGCGTCATGCAGCTCGGCCCGGCCCGGATCGGCGACGTCATCTGCTTCGAGGTCGCCTACGACGAGATCGTCCGCGACACCGTCGACCAGGGCGCCCGGGTGCTCGTCGTGCAGACCAACAACGCCACCTACGCCAAGACCGGCCAGCCGGAGCAGCAGCTCGCGATGAGCCGGCTGCGCGCCGTCGAGCACGGCCGCGCGGTGCTGATCGCCGCGACCAGTGGCATCAGCGCGGTGATCGCTCCGGACGGCACCGTCGTCCAGCGCACCGAGGAGCTGACCGCGGCCGAGCTGTCCGCGACCGTCCCGCTGCGCGACGGCACCACCGTCGCCGACCGGGTCGGCGCCGTCCCCGAGTGGACCCTCGCCGTGGCCGGCCTGCTCGCCTGCGCCGGCGGCGTCCTGCTCGCCCGCAGGCGGCGGAGCGACGCGGCCGGCACCCCGGATGGAACACCGGCCGCCGGCTGACCGTTGGACCAGGTGGTGCCGTAGCCGGCCCGGACCTCCCGTGCGGCGCGCAGAGCACCGCCTGGAGTGGATTCGTACCGTGACCCAGCAAGCTTCCCCCGCCCGTCCGGCGCCGCGCTCGAAGCTGCGGCGGGTGCTGCCGCTGCTGCTGACCGCCTGGCTGGTGCTGGAGATCTGGCTGCTGGTCCAGGTCGGCTCGTGGCTGGGCGGCCTGACCGTGGTGCTGCTGCTGATCGCCGGCGCGGTGATCGGCGGCTCGCTGATCAAGCGGGCCGGCGCGCGGGCGCTGTCGGCGGCCTTCGAGCAGACCCGCGACCCGAAGTCCAAGCAGCCGCAGACCGGGACCAGCCTGACCGTGCTGGCCGGCCTGCTGCTGATCCTGCCCGGCTTCCTCTCGGACGCCCTGGCACTGACCCTGCTGTTCCCGCCGACCCGCGTGCTGTGGCGGGCGGCCGGGCGCCGGGTGGCCGACAAGGCGCTGCGCTCCACCGCGGGCGTCGGCGCCGACCCGCTCGCGGACGCGATGCGGCTGCAGGAGCAGCTGCGCATCCACCGCCCGGACGGCAAGGTGATCCAGGGCGAGGTGGTCGAGCCGGGCGATGGCCCGCAGGCCGGCCCGCAGGGTCCGGACACCACCTACCGCCCGCCGATCAACGGCTGACCGCGGGCCGGGCCGCCCGAACCGGGTGGCCCGGCCCGGCAACGCGAAAGGGACCCTGGTGACCAGGGTCCCTTTTCGCGTGCTCCCGCCGGCGGGCGGGAGCGGGGTCAGGCGCTCTTGCGGGTGTCCCGCGGGTGCACCGCGAGGTTCATCCCACCGGACCGGAGAACGGCCAGCCGCTCGGCCAGCACCTCCTCCAGCTCCTCGCGCGTCCGACGCTCCATCAGCATGTCCCAATGGGTGCGCGTCGGCTTCACCTTCTTCTCCTCCGGCTCGTCGCCGTCGAGAAGTGCTGCCTCCTGGCCACAGAAACGGCATTCCCAGGTCGCGGGGATCTCCGCCTCGACCGAGAAGGGAACCTCGAATCGGTGTCCGTTCTGACATGCGTACTCGACGGTCTGGCGGGGAGCCAGGTCGATACCGCGGTCGGTCTCGTAGCTAGTGGCCCCGAGTCGCGTGCCGCGGAGAGCTCGCTCGCTCATGAATCGTGCCTCCCGGGCTTATGGCCCACAGGACTAGTGGTCGCTGTTCTTCGTCGTTCGGTTAACGCTCGGCTTCCGACGAAGATTCCCGTCCCGGGACATGCGTCGTCTGTCGTGCCGCCCCTGTTTGTACCCACCGGCGCCCGATTTGTCACATCTGGCCGGTGATATCACCCCAGGTGTCACCTATTTCACATCTGGTGATCGATCGGCCGTTCCTGGACGAGCGTACCGGGACGGGGGGTGGCGGTGTGCGCCGCCCCTCCCCGTCCGGGTGCCGGCCGGGCGATCAGGCGAGCGGGCGGAAGCGTAGCGCGCCCGGGCCCTTGGCGAGGTCCACCCCGGCGTGCGGCCCGGCGGCGGGCTCGGCCAGGGCGGGCGCCTCGGTGCGGGTGTCGCGGTGCGGCAGCAGGGCGATCACCGCGTCCCGCAGCGCGGCCGGGGCGTCCTCGTCCAGCGGATCGACAGTGGCCGGGACCTGGAGGCGGACCGGGGCGCCGGTGCCGATCCGGGCGTAGCCGCGCCCGGCGGGGGCCTGGGCGGCGGGCACGATGTCCAGCGGCACGCCGAGCGCCGCGTGGCCCTCCTCGGGGCCGGCCGGGCCGAGCACCACCCGGGCCCGGGTGGTGGCCCGCACGCTGGGGGAGATCCGGTCCCGGGCCTCGACGTCGTCGGCGACCACCACGGTCACCCGGGCGGCCCGGCCGTGCCGCAGCGGCAGCTCCAGCAGGTCCTGCGGGTCCGGGCGGCCCTCGGCGTGGGCCAGCTCGCTCAGCTCGGTGGGGTGGTCGAGCAGCAGCCACAGCGGCCGGGAGACGTCCTCCGGCGGGGCGGTGCCGGCGTGCCGGGCGGCGTTCAGCACGGTGAGCCGGCGCTCGGTCTCGCCGGCCGCCCACTGCAGCGCGGCCAGCGCGCCGTGCAGGCTGGTCTCCACCGTGTGCACCCCGGGCCGGTTGACCAAGCAGGCGTGCTCGCCGGTCCCGGCGCCGTCGATCACCACCAGGTCGGCGAACGGCAGGGCCTGCAGTGCCACCGAGCGGATCAGGCTGGAGGTGCCGTAGCCGCTGACGCCGAGCGCCAGCAGGTGCGGCTCGGCCGAGCGCGGGCCGGTGCGCCAGACCACCGGCGGCTGCTGGGCGAGCGCCCCGCCCTGGTGCACCGGGATGGTGCGGGCGCTGCCGTTCTCGTCGGTGAAGCCGAGCACGATCTCGCCCGGGGCCGCCACGAACCGCTGGGCGGCGATGTCCGTCGGCAGCGGCGCCAGGGCGGCGATCCGCAGCTTGTTGGACTCCTCGTCCCAGTCGAAGCGGTACTCCCGGGCCCGGCCGGCCTTGCCCTGGACGACCTGCTCGATCCGGGCCCGGGCGGCCGGCTCGGTGTCGGTGAAGTAGGGCGGGTAGGCGATCTCCAGCCGGGCCAGCCGGCCCTCGGTGTCGAACTCCCACCCGGAGAAGACGTCCCGGTAGCCGCCCTCGTGGTGGTAGAGCGGGCCGAACCCCTCCGGCCCGGCCAGGTACGGGGTGAGCGCGGCGTACAGCGCGGTGAGCTTCACGTCGGCGACGTCCGGCTCGGGCGCGGCGGGCGGGGCCTTGGGCGCGCGGCCCGTCCAGGCGGCGCTGGCCATCAGGGCGATCAGCGCGAACAGCAGGCCGTGCGGCAGCAGGTAGATCCCGGTCAGCATCGCGGCGGTCAGGAAGAGCGTCGGGCCGCGCCGGTCCTTGGGGGTGGTCCGCCAGCGCTCCTTGGCCCAGGCGGTGTGGTGGCGCAGCCCGCGGCCGATCACGGTGAGCGGCGCGAACATGTCGGAGGCGTGGTCGCCGGCCGTGCGGACGAGGTCGCGGCCCTTGCTGAGGTGGTGGCGGTTGAGCGGCATTCCTGGCTCCCCGGGCGAGTGGGACGGTCGGTGGGAAGGGCTTGCGGCAACGGCCGGGCCCGGGCGGTGGGATCCGCGCCCGGGCCCGGGGGTGTCTCGGAGAACGCGCTAGAACTTGATGCCGCCGAGCAGGCCGGCGAGGCTGGCGCCGCCGGCGGTGATGCTCGGTGCGATCGAGGAGCCGGCGACGTAGAAGCCGAAGAGGGCGCAGACGAGGGCATGGGAGACCTTGAGTCCGTCCCTGCGGAAGAAGAGGAAGGCGATGGTGCCGAACAGGACGATGCCGGAAATCGAGAGGATCACGAGCTGCTCCTCGGGGGAGGGTGCGGGGACGGTGCCACGGAAAGTGCCACAATCGTGACAAAAGGTAATAGAGGATGGAACGGGGCAAATGGGTGGTTTGCCGGACTTGCCGCTCCCGTCCGGAAAGTTCCTCCGAACGGCCGCGCGGCCCTCGCGCCCGCGCGGCGTGCGCTAGCGTGCGTCCGGCGCGACACCGACCACCCCCGACGGGCCCCCGCGCGGGCGCGTCCCCGGAGAAAGGCCCCGAGATGACCGACACCCCCGACGCCGATGTGATCGCCCTGGCCGGCAAGCTGTTCGACGCCGCCCGGGCCGGCGACACCGCCACCCTCGCCGCGTACGTCGACGCCGGCGCCCCGGCCAACCTCACCAACGACCGCGGCGACACCCTGCTGATGCTCGCGGCCTACCACGGCCACGCCGCCACCGTCACCGCCCTGGTGGAGCGCGGCGCCGACCCGAACCGGGCCAACGACCGCGGCCAGACCCCGCTCGCCGGGGCCGTCTTCAAGGGCGGTGACGACGTGCTCGACGCCCTGCTCGCCGCCGGCGCCGACCCCGCCGCGGGCACTCCGTCCGCCGTCGACACCGCCCGGATGTTCGGCAAGGAGGCGCTGGTCGCCCGCTTCGAGGGCCGCCCCGAGGCGGGCTGAGCCCGGGCCGTACGCTTGACCACCATGGAGAGCACCACCAACGGCGGAACCTTCGTGCGCGACGCGAAGGGCGGCAGCACAGAGATCCGGATCACCGGCTTCGGCCACCCCGACGCCCAGCTCCTCGCGGCCGAGGTGCAGCAGGAGTACGTGCGCCGGTACGGCGAGGCCGACCTCACCGAGCTGCACCCCGAGCACTTCGACCCGCCGGCCGGGCTCTTCCTGGTCGCCTACCTGGACGGCGAGCCGGTCGCCTGCGGCGGCTGGCGCGCCAAGCAGGCCGAGCCGTTCGGCATCCGCGCCACCGACGCCGAGCTGAAGCGGATGTTCGTCCGGCCGGTGGCCCGCGGCCGGGGGCTGGCCCGGGTGGTGCTGCGTCACCTGGAGCGGACCGCCGCCGAGGCCGGGCGCACCCGGTTCATCCTGGAGACCGGCACCGAGCAGCCGGAGGCCGTCGCCCTGTACACCTCCGAGGGCTACACGGCGATCGAGAAGTTCGGCCTCTACCGCGAGCACGAGCAGAGCATCTGCCTCGGCAAGGAGTTCGGCGGCGCGCCCGCCGTCTGACCCGGGCTCCGGGCGGGTAGCCTCCCGACGGGTCCGAGGGGCCCGCTCGGGAGGGACCGCGGGACAGGGGGCGGCACGCATGACCGGATCGGTGCGACCCGCCCCGCTCGCCGAACTCGCGGCTCCCGGCGGTCCGTTGGAACGACTGGTCGCGACCGGGCTGCGGACCGCCGGGACCGGCGGCGTCTGGTCGGTCGGCGACGCGGACGGCGTCCGGGGCCGCGGCCGGGTCGGCGTTCTCGGCCGAGGCCCGTGCGGCGAGCGGCCCATGGACCACGACACGGTCTTCGACCTGGCCAGCGTCACCAAGATCGTCGCGCTCTGGCCGTGCGCCGGCGCCCTGTGGCAGGCCGGCCGCCTTCCGCTGGACCGGCCCGTCGGCGAGTACTGGCCGCCGGCCGGGGGCCGCCCCGTCGGAATGCTGACGGCCCGTCAACTCCTCACCCATACGGCGGGACTGCCGCTGCGCACCCGGTTCGCCGAACTCTACGGGACCGACCCGGCGGCGATCCTGTCCGGGGTGCTCGCCGCCCCGCTGCACCGTCCGCCCGGCGCCGCCGTCGAGTACACCGACCGGGCCGCCGTGCTGCTCGGCCACCTGGTCGAGTCCCTGGCCGGTGCGCCGCTCGACGAACTCGCCGCCCGGCAGACCTGGCGACCGCTCGGCATGACGGACACCCGCTACGGCCCGCTCGGCCCGGAACCCGCCGACCGCACCGCCCCCACCGCGTACGAGGCGACGGTCGGCGCGGTGCTGCGCGGCGTCGTCCACGACCCCTCGGCCCGGCTGCTCGGCGGCGTCTCCGGCAACGCCGGCGCCTTCTCCACCGCCCGTGACCTGGAACGCTTCCTCGCCGCGCTGCTCGCCCCGCCCGCCGGGGCGGCGCCACCGTGGGGTGAGCCGTGGATCGCCGAATCGCTGAGGGTGCAGACCGGTGGGCTGGCGCCCGCCCGCGGCCTGTCCTGGCTCTGCGCCGCCGGAACCGACCCCGCCGAGGGCACCTTCGTCCACTACGGCTTCACCGGCACCGGCGTCTGGGTCTCCCGCCGCCGCGGCCGCTGGGCGCTGCTGCTCACCAACAAGGTGCACTACGACCGGGACTTCCGGCCGCTCACCGACCTGCGCAACGCCTTCCGCCGGGCGGTCTTCGGTTAGACCTGCGGCGAAAGGCGTCCGCCGGGAATTCCGTGGGCCTTTCGGACGATGCTTCACGCCATTGACGGGGGCGGCGCCGAGGGGCATGCTGATCCCTGTTGCGGGACTATTGCGCAAGGCTGTCACCGATATTTCCGACGCCCCGGGGGAAGGGTGCCGGAAACAGGGCCGGAAGACCCCCAGATTTCTGGGGGGTGAATCCGCTCCGGCCTCTCGGGGGGTGTCGGCCGCTCCGCCTCGGCCGGGATCGGCCGAGGTCAGCGCCGTTCTGCCCGGAGGAACACGGCCCGGGCGGCGGCGACCGTGAGTTTCCAGGGCAGCGCACGATTTCAGGAATGCGGTGATTCCATGGTGGTCCAGAACTCCGCCGGCGACCGGCGCCGGACCTTCCCGGGTGGCGGTCGGGAGTTATTTGCGGGAGTGTCCGACAAGGCCGCTCGGCCGGATTCGGAAGCGGCCCGCGCGGAATTGGCGGGCGAGGAGTTCGGAACGGCGCTGCGGCGGCTGCGGCTGGAGCGCGGACTGTCGATGCGGGCGCTCGCCCAGCGGCTCGGCTACAGCGCGCACAGCGTCTTCTCCGACATCGAGGCCGGCCGCCGGATCCCCTCCGAGTCGCTGACCGGCTCCTACGAGGAGTGCTTCGGCCTGCCGCCGGGCACACTGCTGCCGCTGCGCCGGCGCGCCCTGGCCGACCGGGCCCGCCGGCTGACCGACCGCCCGGCGGTCGCCGCAGCGCCGTCGGCACCGGCCCCGCCGTCCCCGCCCGTGCCGCCGGAGCCCGCCCGGACGGTCCCCGGCGGCGGTCCGCACCGGCCGGCCGCGCCCGACTCGGTGCTGGACGCCGCCGCCCGGCTCGCCGTCGCGGTCCTCTCCCGCACCCGCGTCGTGGTCGACCGCTGGCGCGGGTGAGGAACGCGACGGGCTCGCCGTCAGCCGGTGGTCGCGGCGCGCCGGGCCAGGCACTCGGCGCGGGCGGCGAGCACGTCCTCGTCGTCCGGGAGCAGCGCGGCGGCGATGTCCAGGTCGGCCAGCGCCGCCTCCCAGCGGTCCGTGCGCAGCAGCACGTAGGCGCGGTTGTAGCGGACCAGCGGATCCCCGGGCGCGAGGCTGACGGCGTGCTGGAGGTCCGCCAGTGCGGCCTCCGGCTCGCCCGCCCGGTAGGCGGCCCCGGCGCGCCCGCAGAGCGCGGGCAGCAGGTCCGGATCGGTGCTCAGCGCCCGGTCGAAGGCCTCGATCGCCGAGCGCTGGTCGTCCTGCTCGGCGTGCACCCGGCCCAGCACCGCCAGCAGGTGGGCGTTCCCGGGGGCCAGCGCCAGGCCGGCCAGGGCGTCGCGCTCGGCCCCCGCCACATCGCCCTCGTCCAGCAGCAGCCCGGCCCGGTTGACGTAGGCGTCGACGAAGCTCGGGTCCAGCACCAGGACGTAGCCGAAGTCGTCGAGCGCGCCCTCGACGTCGCCCAGCGAGCAGCGCACGTCGCCGCGGTTGTAGTACACCTCGGGGAACGGCGGGCCGAGCCGCAGCGCCGTCTCGTACGCGGCCAGGGCGCCCTCCTCGTCGCCGCGCCGGCGCAGCAGGTTGCCGAGGTCGAAGTGGTACTCGGGGTAGTTCGGGTCGCTGTCGATGACGGACCGCAGGTCGGCGAGCGCCTCGTCGAGCCGGCCGAGGCCGGTCAGCACGGTGGAGCGGTTGTGCCGCAGCACCGAGCGGTGCAGGCCGTGCTCGTCCGCGCCGAGGTCCCGGTCGAGCTCCGCCAGCCCGGCGGTGACCAGGTCGAGCGCGGCCTGCGGGCGGCCGCGGTGCGCCTCGATGAGGGCCAGGCCGTTGTTGTGGAAGACGGTGTTGAAGGCGCGTTGGCGCGGGTCCGGCAGCAGTGAGGCGATGGCGATGGCCTGGTTGATCCAGGCGACCGCCCGCTCGTGGTCGCGGCGGTCCGGGGAGCGGTGCCGGGTGTAGAGCATCGCGGTCGCGTACGCGCACTGCAGGTGGGCGGTCGGGTCGACGGAGTGGACCCGGACCTCCTGGCAGACCGCCTCGGCCTCGTCGGCGCGCCCGAGGGCGGACAGCGAGGTGGGCATCTTGCCGGTGAAGTGCCACCAGGCCTGCGGGAACGCCACCGGGTCGAGGTGGGAGCGGCCGCGGCGGCAGAACTCCAGGCTGGCGTGGTAGAAGCCGAGCAGCATGCAGGCGTCCATCGCCTTGGCGAGGGCCGGCAGGCCGGCGCCGCCCACGTCGGTGCCGTGCTCCAGGTGGTAGGGGAGGGCGCCGAGGTCGAGCGAGGGCTCGCCGAGCGCGGCCAGCTCCGCGGCCCGCCGGTCGTGCAGCTCGCGGCGCTCCCGTACGGGCAGCGCCCGGTAGCCGGCCAGGACGGCCGGGTCGTCGTCGGTGCCGTCCGCGGCTACGTAGCAGGCGGCGAGGGCGCCCGGGTCGGTCCCGCGCTGCGGCTCGTCCTGCGGTTCGTCGTTCGGGGCGGCCGGGGCCTCGACCAGGGCGCAGTACCGGGTCAGCACCTCGGGCAGGTTCTCGCCGAGCGGCGTGCCGGCCTCCACCGCCCGGTCCACGGGCAGCGGGTCGAGCAGCGCCGCGGTCCCGCCCGCGACCACGGTCAGCAGCGCCGGGTCGGTGCGGCGGAGCAGGACGGAGAGGAACTCCAGGTCGGTCGGGTCGGCGTGGTCGAGGTCCTCGAGGACCAGGGCGTGCGGTCCGTCGGCCCGCCGGGTCAGCAGCTCGGTCAGGAACTCCTGGAGGCCGTGGGCGATGCGCAGCGTCCGCCAGCGCGAGTAGAACCTGGTCCGCTCCTGCGGGACGGCCAGCGAGGTCAGCGTCTCCCGGTCGGCCGGCACCCGCTCGCGCAGCTCCGGCGCGGCGGTCAGCAGCTCCACCTGGTGCGCGGCGACCAGCTCCGGCCAGCGCTCCGCCGCCGCGGGCACCACGGCGCGCAGCACCGTACCGGCCGCCGTGTACGGCCCGCGCAGGCGGCGGTGCGCGGAGACCTCGGGCAGCCCGGGCAGCAGCGGCGCCGGCAGTGCCAGCGCGGCGCGGGCGGCGGCGCGGTCGCGGCGCAGGCTCCCGGTCACCAGGACGTGGTGGCCGGATCCGGTGGGCGGTGTGGACATCGGACCTCCAGGGGCGGCGGGACGGGAGCGGGCGGGACGGGAGGGGCGGGAGCGGGGCGGGAGGGGGCTGGATCGCGGGGCGGAGGACGGCGCGGGATCACGGGGCCGCCGGGAGCGCGTCGGGGACGGCCGCCGCGCGCCGGGCCCGCCGCTCGCGCAGGTACAGGGCGGTGGAGACGGCGAGTTCACCGACGGTCAGGAAGAGGAAGACGACGCTGTCGGCCAGCCCGGCCCAGCGGTGGCCGCCGCCTGCGGACAGTTGGTCGAGCACCGACCGGGACGCCCTGGCCACGATCGGGGGCAGGTTGACCGCCAGCGTCGCCAGGGCCGTCGCGTAGCCGAGCGCCATCAGCACCGAGTACCAGCGCGCCACCGCGCGGTCCCGGGGGTGCCAGCCCTCCGGGTCGTACGGGGCCGGGCGGCCGCGCAGCCGCGCCCAGCGGTCGGCGAGCAGCTGCTTGGCGGTGGTGTGCAGGTCCACGCAGCCGAGGACGGTGACGACGAGGTAGTACCCGTCGGTGCGCAGGAAGAAGAGGGCCTGCCAGATCACCCGCAGCACGGTGGAGTAGGCCAGGCCCAGTGCGACGCCGCCGGCCGCCGACAGCGCGCCGTCGGAGTGCCGGGTGCCGGCCGCGACCAGCGTCAGCACGGCCAGGACGCCCAGATCGGCGAGCACCCCGGCGAGCATCGGCAGGATCCGGCGCCGGCGGTCCACCGTGACCAGGCCGTCGAGCTCGGTCTGCACCACCACGAAGTAGAGCCGCCGGCCCACCGACAGCCGGGACGGCAGGCCCAGCCGGCGGCCGGCCAGCGCGTGCGCGGCCTCGTGCACCAGGATCAGCGGCGCCTGGGCCACGAACATCACGATGACCAGCACCGACAGGTACGGGGTGAAGAACAGGTGCCGGTAGCCGGGGACCAGCTCGGGCGAGCGGGCCAGGACGACCACCGAACCGGCCAGCAGCGCCAGGTAGAGCGCGGCGCCGACGGGGGAGAACACCGCACGGCCCAGCCGCTGCCAGCGCACCGGCGCGGGCGGTGGCGCGGGCGCCTGGTCGGGGTCGCGCAGGAAGCCCAGCTCGCCGAGGTCGGTGACGAACTCCGCGATGTCGACCGTCTCGCCGTAGCTCCGGGCGTACCACCGGGCCGCCTCGGCGGGTTCGGCGCCGTCGACCAGCCGCCGCAGCAGGGCGGCGCCGTCGGCGGGCAGTACGACGAAGGTGCCCTCGTCGAGCCGGCCGACCGTCACCTCGTCGCCCTCCGACTGGAAGACCAGCGGGTGGAACGCCAACGGGCTTGCTCCGTGCGGCTGTTCGGAGGCGGGGTGGTCGTCGCTCGCCGGTCCGGGCGGCGGTGCGGTGGCAGGCCGGTCTGGCATCGCTCCTCCAAGCGGATCGCCGGGCACGGGTCGTCGGCGCGCCTGGTCCTCGGCGCGGTTCGCGGGTGCGGTTCGCGGGCATGGCCGGTGGGCGCGGCCGGTGGGCGCGGGCCACCGGCGGCGGGCGGGGATCTGGAACGCCCGCCGCCGGGGTCGTAGCGCTCGGGACTAGGCCGGGAGCACCACGGGCGGCCAGGTCGGGCCACAGGGCCCGCCGCCGTAGAGCGAGGCGCCGCTGGTCAGACGGACGGAGCCCGCCTTGCGAATGGCGATCTTCTTCATGAAGGTCACCTCCTCTCACCGGGTGTAGGGACGACGGTGCCCCCGGACCGGACCCGGCCGCCGCAGCTGCGGCCGACCCGGATCCGTCGGGGACACGTCATCTCTAGCAGGGGAGGAGGGCTGTACTCGATGCCTCGCGAACACTTCGGGTCCAGGGCGAGAACTGGTCGCGTACGGGGTCGCGAACGCCGTACGGATCGGCGAACCGGCGGACCGTCCGGGTGGCGCGGCGTCAGATCAGCGTGGACCAGTACGACCAGAACCGGTTGAGGACCAGCAGCGCGATCACCGCCGCCCACAGCACCGGCAGTGCCCAGTGGTAGCGGGCCGCCTCCCGGACCACCGGCCGCAGCCGCGGCCCGACCGGGATCACCCCGGAGCGCAGGTTGTGCAGCGTGGTGTACCAGAACAGCGCCACCACCGTCGCCCAGATCACCATGCAGTACGGGCAGAGCGCGCCGATGTCGTACAGCGCCTGGTCGATCAGCCAGTGCACGAAGCCCACCCCGAACAGCGTCCCCGCCTGCAGACCGAGCCAGAACCACCGGCGGTACGCGGCCCCCGCCAGCAGCCCGGCACCGACCGCCGCCAGCGCGCCGAACGCGGCCAGCCCGAGCAGCGGGTTGGGGAAGCCGAACACCTCGGCCTGGTCGGTGCGCATCACCGACCCGCAGCTGATCACCGGGTTGAGGTTGCAGCTCGGGATGTAGGAGGGGTCCTCCAGGATGCGGAGCTTGTCGAAGGTCAGCACGGCCGAGGCGGCCAGCCCGATCAGGGCGGCGATCAGGAGGAAGACCGAGAACGCGCGGCCCGCGCCGATCGGCGCCGAACCGGGCGCGGCCGGCGCGGGGGAGGCGGGGCGGGAGGACGGGGAGGAGGGGGGCAGAGCGGTCGATGCGGTCATGGCAGAGCACTCCGTGGGTGAGGAAGGGGCCGGCCCGGCCGGGAATCGGCCGGGCCGGTGGTGCTCACTGCAAGCCCGCGGCCTGCTTCACCTGGGCGGTGAACTGCTCCGGCGTCATCGCGCGGTTGCCGCTGAACAGGGTGAGCGGCTTGCCGTCCACCTTCACCGTCGGGGTGCCGGTCACCCCGCTGTCGTTGAACGCGTCCGCGACCTTCTTCGCCCACGGCGCGTACGTCCGGTCGGTGACCGCCTTGACGAACGCGTCCGACTTCAGCCCCGGCACCTGGTCGGCCAGCTGCAGCAGGTGGTTGACGTCGCCGAAACCGTCCTCGCGCTCGTCCGGCTGGTTGGCGTACAGCACGTCGTGGTAGGCCTTGAACTTGTCCACGCCCTCGTTCACCGCCGCGCCGATCGCGGCCAGCGCGGTGCGCGAGCCCTTCCCGCCGAGGTTCTTGTCCAGGAACGCGGCCAGGTGGTACTCGACCTTGACGGTGCCGTCGTCCGCCAGCTTCTTGATGGTGTCGCCGTTGGTGGCCTCGAAGGTCTTGCAGACCGGGCAGCGGAAGTCCTCGAACACCTGGAGGGTGTGCGCGGCGTCGGGCTTGCCGTAGGTGATCACGGTGCCGTCCGGGCCGGAGGTGTTGGCCGGCACGACCAGCGCGGTCGGCTCGGCCGCGGTCGAGGAGGACTTGTTGTCGCCGGCCATGCTGATCGCGAGCGCGGTGCCGCCGACCAGGGCGAGCGCGACGACGGCCGAGACGCCGACGACGATCCGCTGACGGCGCTTGGCGGCCTGCTTCTCCTGGCGCTGGGCCTCCTGGATGCGCTCGCGGGCGCTGATCTTCTGGGCCTGCTTGCGGGAGGGCTTCTGGGAGGGCTTCTGGGTGGGCTGAGCCATGCTCGGTCAACTCCGTATTGGGGGCGCGCAACAGGGCGCACGGGGGTGTCCCGCTCCGGCGCGCGGCACGGCGTGCTCGGCACGGGCGCGCGGGGTCGGAGGGGTGACTGGACGGGAGGCGGAGTCGTGCGCCGCCCGCCACGGGCCCACGGAGGACCGGCCGTCGCTTCTTCGGACTTCGGGCGAGGGACCGGGTTTCAGGGGCTCGTCAGCAGGCAGGCGCGAGCAGCGGCGGGCCGCGGCGCGGCGCCGGGCTCAGCACCACGTCCTCGCGGCGCGGGCGGCGGCGGTCCGAGACCGGCAGCGGCACCCGCAGCACCGGCCGGGCCGGCGCCGGGACGAGCAGCAGGACCAGCGCCCGCAGCGGCGCGGCGACGGCCTGGCGCAGCGCGCGCAGCGCCCGCCCGAGGCTCGACAGGGCGGCGTCCCCGAGCCGCAGCCAGGCGGCGGCGGCCAGCGCGATCACCAGGTGCACCAGCAGGAGCAGTACCTGGGTGGCGGCGGGTGCCAGCCGTCCGGAATGGCCCAACTGGCCGTAGAACAGCGACGATCCGTCCACCGAGCCGCCACCGCAGACCAGCAGGTTCATGCCGCGGGCCGGCAGGTCGCCGCCGAGGACCGGACCACAGCTGGTCTGGCCCAGGTTGAAGGTCGTGTTGAGCAGCAGTTCGACCGGGACCATCACGGCCGCGATCTGCGACAGCCGCCGTTCCCCGCCGGCCAGCGCGGCCGACACCAGGAAGACGACGGCGGTGGCCATCCCGACCAGTGCGAGCGGCAGCGGACGGCCGGTGATGAGGACCTGGCCCAGCGCGGACAGCGGCACGGCGAGCGCGGTGAACACCGCGGCCCGCAGGGCCCTCGTCGCGTGGGTGGAGGTCGTCATCACGTTCGGGAGTATGTCACGGCGTTTACATCGGGCACGAGGGTGCGTCCCCAGGGTACGGCCGGATCCGGGCACAGGTTGTCCCGCAGCGGTCGTGTGTTCGGGGATCGGGGGTGAGGAGTTCACCGCGGCGATGGGTTTGACGGGGCGCGGGTCGGGTGAAGGGCCGTCAGGCCCTGACGGGGGTGGTGGGACGGTCCGACAATCGGGCGATGGACTACGCCCTTGGCCCGGGGCCGACGGCGCCGCCGTGGCCGTGGCCGCCGTGGCCGCCTTGGCCCTGGCCGTGGCACTGCCAGTCGCCGTCGCCGTCGGCCCCGCCGCCCTCGCCCTCGCCGACGTCGACGTCGCCTGTTGTGTCGACCGCCGCGCCGACTCCATCCCCGGACCCCTCGCCGGCCCCCTCGCCCTCGCCGCTGTCCACACCCGCTCCGCCTTCGCCGGCGGTGCCGACCTCCCCGACCTCCCCGGCCGCCCTGGCCCCCTCACCGCCCCCGCCGCCGCACGCGGTGAAACCGCCCCCGCCCCCGCCACGCGCCCCGATCACCGTGGAAGCGGTCCCGCCCGTCCGGCCACCCGCCCCCGCCCCGGTGCAGGCCTCGCCGAGCTGGACGGCGCAACCCCCGCCCCCGCCCCCGGCGCCGCCGCCCGCCCCCGGCCCGACGGCCACCGTCGCGGTGGTCGCCGCGGCGCCCCCGCCGCCCGCCGCACCGCCCGCCGGTGAGCTCGACCCGACCGCCTGGACGGCCGTGCTCGTCCTCACCGTCCTCCTCCCGGCCGCCCTCGCGGCGGCCCTGGGCCACCACCGCACGACCTCCCGGAGCCGCCGATGAACCCCGCCCCCCTGCTGAGCGCCGCCGCGTGCGTGACCGTCGCCGTCGGCGCCCTCGCCATCGCCCACCAGGTGCGCCCGGCCGTTCCCGAGGGCGAACTCCCGCCCGAACCCCACCCCGTGCTCTCCAGCATCGGCTCCGGCCTGCTGTCCGGCTTCATCCTGCTCACCGGCTTCCTGGTCGCCACCGGCTGGGCCGCCCGCACCACCGGCACCGTCCCACCCCGGGGCCTCTACCTCGCCGACCTCGCCGCCGGCACCGCCGTCCTCCTCTACCCCGCCCTCGCCGGCCTCCCCTTCACCACCCGCTACACCACCGCGGTCGTCTTCTTCGCCGCCCTCGTCGGCTACACCATGTCCCTCGCCGTCCAGCTCCGCCCCTGACCCGCCCCCATCGGCCCGGCGCGGCCCGGAGAGTCAGTTGCGCCGACTTCTCGATCCGGCGCTGCTGTGCGGGGTTCCGGCGCCAGGTGTCGGCGGGCAGGTGCCGGATCGGGCGCTGCGGTTTCCTGACAGGGCGGGGGTGCGGAAGCCGGGGGGATGGCACCGGAAGTCGGCCTGGCCGACTTCCGGTGTCGGTTGCCGCCGCGCCTCGGCGGGATTCCGGGTGCCGGACCGGCCCGGTTCCGAGCTGGGCCGAGGCGCTCGTCGAGACCGGGCGAACCCGGGGTACGCGGTGGCGCGCGAAGGACGGGTTTTGTGGTCGCCCACTGCTCGCGGGGCATCCTGATGTCATGTCAGCTTGCTCGCACGCCAGTTGTGCCGCCCTGCCGCGTCGGCTTCATGCCCCGTCCGCCGTGGGGTGCGGGGGCCTCGGGTGAGGCCGGGGCCCAGGAGGCGGGGGCATCACCGGGGGTGGCTGTGGCTCGCTTCGGGCTGTGCGGCGGTCTTTGTGGCCAGTGTGGTGTTCGCGGCGCTGAAGCCCGCCCGGGCCCACACGGGGGAAGTCCGACCCGGCGTCCGTCCGAGCGCGGATCCGCTCCCTCACCCACCGTCCCTGCGACCCCGCCAAGGCGACAGCGGCCCGGCGCGGCCCGGAGAGTCAGCTGCGCCGACTTCTCGATCCGGTGATGCGGTCCGCGGTTCTGGCGCCAAAGGTCGGCCGGATCGACCTCCTGCGCCGCTTGCTCCTGTCAGTTCGAGCCGCTGCGGCTTGGTGGCGGGTGGGGTGGCCGGGCTAGCCTGGAGGGGTTCTGGACGGCCCCTGGAGGGGGTGCGGGCGGATGGCGGGTGACGTGGTCACCGTGGGTGAGGTGGTGCTCGGGCGGATCCGGGCGCAGGCCGAGGTGCTGGCCGGGCTGGACGAGGCGGTACGGGCGGACGAGCCGGACGCGGTGCACCGGATGCGGGTCGCGTGCCGGCGGTTGCGCAGCGCCTTCCGCACCTACCGGCGGCTGCTCGCGCCCGGGGCCGCGGACGAGTTGGTGGCCGAGTTGCGGTGGCTCGCGGCGGCGCTGGGGCGGGCCCGGGACCGCGAGGTGCTGGGCGAGCGGCTGGCGGCCCGGGCGCGGGAGCTGCCCGCGGAGTGCGGGCCCGAGCGGATCGCGGCGGAGTTGGAGCACTGGGGGCGGGCCGAGTACCGGCGGGTCCGGCCGGAGGTGGTGGCCGCGCTGGACAGCCCGCGCCGCCGCGCCCTGGCGGCCGGCCTGGCGGCGCTGCTGGCCGACCCGCCGCTGCGCCGACGGGCGGACCGGGCGGCCGGTCCGGAGCTGGCCCGGGTGGCCGGGCGCGAGCAGCGGCGGACCGCGGAGCGGGTGCGGTCGGCGCTCACGGACGCCTCGGCACCGGACGCGGCCCTGCACGAGGCCCGGAAGGCGGCCAAGCGCGCCCGGTACGCGGGCGAGACCGCGGTGCCGGTGGCGGGCCGGGCGGCGGAGCGGTACGTGGAGCGGATGAGGGCCGTCCAGGAGGTGCTGGGGGAGCACCAGGACGCGGTGGTGGCGTCGGCCGCGCTGCGGGACCGGGCGGGCGCGACCGGGGAGCCGTTCGCCTACGGCGTGCTCTACGGGCAGCAGCTGGCCGAGGCGGAGCGGGCCCGGCGCGCGCTGCCGGAGGTGTGGGCGCGGGCCGCCCGGCCGAAGCTGGCGCGGTTCGGGTGAGGGCGGGGGCTACTCCTCGGCCGGGTCGAGGCCGGCGGTGCGGGCGGCGGTGCGGAGCAGGTCGCGCAGCATGGCGGTGCTGAGGCGGCCGGTGTTGGTGTTGCGCGGGCTCACGTGGTAGCAGCCGAACAGCTCCAGCGGCGGGCCGCCGTCGCGGGCCGGCAGGGTGACGTGGGCGCCGTGGCCGAACCGCGGCCGGGGCCGGGGGAGCGTCCAGCCGGCCGCGTCGAGTGCGGGGAGCAGGGCCTGCCAGGCGAAGCCGCCGAGGGCGACGACGCTGCGCACGGTGGGGCGGCAGAGTTCGAGTTCGCGGGTGATCCAGGGGCGGCAGGTGTCGCGTTCGGCGGTGCTGGGCTTGTTGTCGGGCGGGGCGCAGCGGACCGGGTCGGTGATCCGCACGCCGTGCAGGGCCAGGCCGTCGCCGTGGCGGACGGACTCGGCGCGGTTGGCGAGGC
Source organism: Kitasatospora sp. NPDC058032 (assembly GCF_042885845.1). NCBI lineage: Bacteria > Bacillati > Actinomycetota > Actinomycetes > Kitasatosporales > Streptomycetaceae > Kitasatospora > Kitasatospora sp. NPDC058032. The sequence goes on from NZ_JBHVRK010000015.1 coordinate 192,016, forward strand.
CCAGCCGGTGCAGGGCGGCGTAGAGCAGGTCGCCGGACGGGTCACCGGTGAAGATCCGGCCGGTGCGGTTGGCGCCGTGCGCGGCGGGGGCGAGGCCGACCAGGAGGAGCGGGGCGTCGGGCGGGCCGAAGCCGGGGACGGGGCGGGCCCAGTAGTCCCAGTCCAGGTAGGCGCGGCGTTTGGTGCGGGCGGTCTCCTCGCGCCACTCGACCAGCCGCGGGCAGGCCCGGCAGCCGGTGACGACCCGGTCGAGGGCGGCCAGGTCCACGGCGCGGGCGGCCGCCTCGGCGGGGTGGCGCGGGTGGCCCGGGTCGTCGGCGGGGTCCGGCGGGCCGGCGGGGTCCGACGGGCCTGAGGGGCGCGCCGGGTCGGCGGGGGACTGCGGCATGGCGACGATCCTAGGCCCGCGAATCGGGTTCGTTCTGGCACCGACCGGGCAGGCGTAGCGTGGAACCAGTGGTTCCGGTGGCCGTCGGCCGGAGCGGGTCGGCGACGGCCGGGGCTCGCTGCTGCGCGAGGAGGCCGTCATGGTCGTCGATGTGGTGGTCGGGGTCATAGTCGCGGTGCTGTTGCTGGCGGCCGTGGTGGGAGGGATGAGCCTGCGGGTCGTGCAGCAGTTCCAGCGGGGTGTGGTGTTCCGCTTCGGCCGGGTGCGCGACGAGGTGCGCGATCCGGGGCTGGTCGCGCTGGTGCCGGTCGCGGACCGGCTGCGCCGGGTGAACGTGCAGATCGTGACGCTGCCGATCCCGGCGCAGGAGGGCATCACCCGGGACAACGTGACCGTCCGGGTGGACGCGGTGGTGTACTTCCGGGTGGAGGACCCGGTGAAGGCGATCGTCAACGTGCAGGACTACAACTTCGCGATCTCCCAGGTGGCGCAGACCTCGCTGCGGTCGATCATCGGCAAGAGCGAGCTGGACGACCTGCTGGCCAACCGCGAACCGATCAACCAGGGCCTGGAGTTGATGATCGACAGTCCGGCACTGGGCTGGGGGATCGAGATCGACCGGGTGGAGATCAAGGACGTCGCCCTGCCGGAGGCGATGAAGCGCTCGATGTCGCGGCAGGCGGAGGCCGAGCGGGAGCGGCGGGCGCGGATCATCACGGCGGACGGCGAGTACCAGGCGTCCGCGCGGCTGTCGGAGGCGGCCGAGGTGATGAGCGCGACCCCGGCGGCGCTGCAACTGCGGCTGCTGCAGACGGTGGTGGAGGTCGCGGCGGAGAAGAACTCGACGCTGGTGCTGCCGTTCCCGGTGGAGCTGCTGCGGTTCCTGGACAGCGCCACCGAGACGCACCGGCGCGGTGCGGAGCAGGGCGGCTCGGGCGTGGACGGGGTGGAACCGGTGCAGCCCGGGAAGGTCGAGGCCCCGCCGCTGCCCGGCATGGAGCAGCTCGAACTGCCTCCGCTGGAGGAGGTGTTGGACAGCTCGCCGGTGGACCCGCCGGAACGGTACGCCGGAGACGGCAAGAACGGCGGCAAGAACGACAGCGAGAAGAGCGACGGAAGGACGTAGCGGGCCCGGTGGCGGGGCTCCCGGCGCCGGACCACGATGGAGAAGTGGCAGTGGCAGGCACGTCAGGAGGCCGATCATGACCAATGCGGGCGACATCATGCACCGGGGCGCCGAATGCGTGGGCGAGCACGAGACGCTCGCCGCCGCGGCCCGGATCATGAAGGAACGCGGAGTCGGGGCACTGCCGATCTGCGGAGAGCGGCAGAAGCTCCTGGGCATCCTCACCGACCGGGACATCGTGCTCAAGTGCGTGGCCGAGGGCCTCGACGCGGAGCGGGTGACGGCCGGGGACGTGGCCCAGGGGCGGCCGATGACGGTGGAGGCGGACGAGGACGTCGAGCAGGTGCTGCGGGTGATGGAGCAGTACCGGGTGCGCCGGCTGCCGGTGATCAACCACCCCGAGCACGAGCTGGTCGGCATGATCAGCGAGGCGGACATCGCGCGCGGCATGCCCCAGGCCCGGGTGGCGGAGTTCGTGACGGCGGTCTGCGCCGAGGACTCGCCGCGCTCGAAGGAGGTGCTGGAGACGCCGCAGACCGTGTGAGGACCGAATGAGGAGGCTCAGGCCGGCGCGTGGACCGCGGTGGCGTGGGCCGCCTCGTCGCTCGCCCTCCGCTCTCCGTCCTCCGCGCTCAGGCCGATGCTGAGCGTGGCCGTGCGGTCAGTGTGACGGCTGCGCCGCACGGTGTCAGGGCTTCGCCGTCACCGAGGGGGCCGCCGGTCGCCGGACGTCTGGGCGTGCAGCGCCCGCCGCATCAGCTCCGCCAGGTGCAGGGCCCGTCGGCCCTCGGCGAGCTGGGCGATCTGGGTGCGGCAGCTGAAGCCGTCCGCGAGGACCACGGTGTCCGGCCCGGCGGCGCGCAGCTCGGGCAGCAGGACGCGCTCGGCGATCGCCACCGAGACCTCGTAATGGCCGCGCTCGAAGCCGAAGTTGCCCGCCAGCCCGCAGCATCCCGAGTCCAGCACCCGGTTGTTGACGCCCATCCGCCGCTCCACCCGGCGGTCCGCCGCGCTGCCGAGCACCGCGTGCTGGTGGCAGTGGGTCTGGGTGACCGCGTCCACCGGCAGCTGCGGCAGCGGCGCGTCGGGCGCGTACGCGTCGATGAACTCGGCGAACGTAAGGGTCCGTTCGGCCAGCGGGCGGCCCTCGGCGCCGAGCAGGCGCGGCACCTCCTCGCGCAGCGTCGCGGTGCAGCTCGGGTCGAGCCCGACGACCGGTGTGCCGGCGGGCAGACCGGTGGCGGCGAGCGCGGCCAGGCTGCGCCGCATCACCCGGCGGGCGCCGGTGAGTTGGCCGGTGGAGTACCAGGTCAGGCCGCAGCAGACCGGACCGGCCGGCAGCCGGACGTCGAAGCCCAGGTGCTCCAGCACCTCGACGGCGGCGCGCAGTACCTCCGGCTGCAGGTGGTTGGCGAAGGTGTCCGGCCAGAGCAGCACGGGCGGCACACCCGCCGGGGCGGGGCCGGCGGCGGCGCGGCGGCGCCGGTACCAGCGGGTGAAGGTCTCCGGCGGCAGGACCGGCAGCACCCGGCGCGGGTCGATCCCGGCGAGCCGCTTGAGCGCCCCGGCGGCCGGTGAGCGGGCGAGGGTGTTGGCCAGGGCGGGCGCCAGCGCGGGCGCCAGGGCCGTGCCGCGCAGCCAGAGCGGCAGCCGGCCCAGCGCGTAGTGCGCGGCGGGCCGCGGCCGGTGCCGGTAGTGCTGGTACAGGAACTCGGTCCGGTAGGTGGCCATGTCGACGTGGACCGGGCAGTCGCTCGCGCAGCCCTTGCAGCCGAGGCAGAGGTCCAGTGCCTCGCGGACCTCCGCCGAGCGCCAGCCGTCCGCGATCGCGCCGCCGAACGGGCCGCCGCCGCGCAGCATTTCGGCGAGCAGCCGGGCCCGGCCGCGGGTGGAGTGCCGTTCCTCGCCGGTGGCCATGTAACTGGGGCACATCACCCCGGTGCTCGTATCGATGCACTTGGCGACGCCCACGCAGCGGCGCACCGCCTTGGCGAGGCTGCCGTCGTCCTGCTCGTACGGCAGGGCGAGTGGCAGCGTCGGCGCGGGGCCGGTGAACCGCAGGTCGGCGTCGAGTGAGCGCGGGTCGACCAGGTTGCCGGGGTTGAGCAGTCGCTCCGGGTCCCAGATCCGCTTGAACTCCCGGAACAGGTCGATGACTTCGGGCGGGTACATGCGCGGCAGCAGTTCGGCGCGGGCCTGGCCGTCGCCGTGCTCGCCGGAGAGCGAACCCCCGTGCGAGACCACCAGATCGGCGGCCTGCTCCAGGAACTCCCGGAACACCAGCACCCCGTGGGGCTGGGCGAGCGGGAAGTCGATCCGCAGGTGGACGCAGCCCTCGCCGAAGTGCCCGTACGGGACGCCCCGCAGGCTGTGCCGGCGCAGCAGCACGCGCAGTTCGCGCAGGTAGTCGCCGAGCCGTTCCGGCGGGACGGCGGAGTCCTCCCAGCCGGGCCACGCCTCACCGCCCCCGGGCAGCCGGGTGACGGTGCCGGCGCCCGCCTCCCGCACGCCCCACAGTCGGCGCTGCTCGGCCGGGTCGGTCACCACGGCGGCGGTGGCGGTGCGTTCGCGCCGGACGGCGTCGGCGAGCCGGCGGGCCGCGTCCAGCGCCTCGGCGGGGGTGGCGCCGCCGGCCTCCAGGAACAGCCAGCAGGCGCCGTCGGGCAGCCGGTCCAGGACGGGCGGGCGCGGACCGGCGGCGAGCAGCGCGGCGAGCAGGTCGGCGGCCATGCCCTCGACGGTGAGCGGGCCGAGCGGCAGCAGGGCGGGGACGGCGTCGGCGGCGGCCGTCTCGTCCGGGTAGCCGGCCACCACCAGGGCGCGCGCGGGCGGGTCCTCGACCAGCTTGACGGTGGCGCCGAGCAGCAGCGCGCAGGTGCCCTCGGTGCCGGTGAGCGCCCGGGCCAGGTGGTGGCCGCGTTCGGGGAGCAGCGCGTCCAGCGGGTAGCCGGAGACCCGGCGCGGCAGCGCGGGCATGCCCCGGCGGATGACGGACAGGTTCCGGTCGGTGAACTCCTGGAGCCGGTGGTGGAGTTGGCCGACGCGCCCGGGCAGGGCGGCGAGCGCGGCGCGTTCCTCCGGGCCGAGCGGGCCGCCGACGGTCAGCTCGGTGCCGTCGGCGAGCAGCAGGTCCAGCGACTCGACGTTGTCGGCGGTCCGGCCCCAGGCCACCGAGTGCGCGCCGCAGGAGTCGTTGCCGATCATGCCGCCGAGGGTGCAGCGGCTGTGCGTGGACGGGTCCGGCCCGAACCGCAGCCCGTACGGTCGCGCGGCGCGCTGCAGGTCGTCCAGCACGGTGCCGGGCTCGACCCGTGCGGTGCGGCGCTCCGGGTCCACGGCGAGGACGGCACCGAGGTGGCGGTGGAAGTCGAGCACCACCGCGCCGGGGCCGATCGCCTGCCCGCCGATGCTCGTCCCGGCGCCGCGCGCCACCACCGGCACCTCGTAACGGCGGCACAGCGCGAGCGCGGTGCGCACGTCGTCCAGGTCGGCGGGCTTGACCACGCCGAGCGGCGGCTGGCGGTAGTTGGAGGCGTCGTGGCTGTAGACGGTGCGCTCGGCGGCGCCGAAGCGGACGTCGCCGCGCAGCACGGCGGACAGCTCGCGGGCCAGGTCGGTGCCGGGCGCGGTGTCGGGGCGGCTCACGGGCGGGTCCTCCCGGGCGGGACGCGGAGCGGTGCGGGGGGTGCGGCGGCGCGAAGGCACGGCTGTGCAGGGGTGCGGCTGTGCGGCTGTGCGGCTGTGCCGATCATCGCAGCCGCGACCGGCGGGCGGTACCGGGAAAGGGCTGGCCGGGTACCCGGGGCGTCTGGCAGTGTCCTTCCCATGATCACCGACCCTCACGACGCCCCCCGCCCCTTCCTCGCCCACCTGCCGGTCGGCGAGCGGCTCCCGATCCCCGAGGACGCCGCGCCGTCCTGGTCGATCTTCCCGTACGAGCCCTCCGAGGGCGGCGGGCTGCGGGTGCGGACGCTGGACGCCCCCGAGCTGCCCGAACCGCCCCGGCACGGCGAGGCGGGCCCGGCCGAGTGCGGGGAGTGCGGTCGCCCGGACGAGGACTACGTCTGGACCGACGAGCACTGGCGCCTGCGCGCCTACGGCGAGCCGCACGGCCTGCCCGCCGTGCTGCTGCTCAACCCGCGCGGCCACCACGACCTGCTCGACCTCCCGCCGGCCCGGGCCGCCGAGCTCGGCCCGGTGCTCCAGCGCACGGAGCGGGCGATCCTCGGGCTCGGCGGCATAGGCAGGGTCCACGTGAGCCGCTGGGGCGACGGCGCGGCCCACCTCCACCTGTGGCTGATCGCCCGTCCCGAGGGCCAGCGGCAGCTGCTCGGCTCCACCCTGCCGCTGTGGATGGACCTCCTGCCGCCGCTGCCGGACGACGTCCGCGCCGACAGCCTGCGCCGGATCGCCGCCGCCCTCGCCGCCGACGGCGGCACCGCGCACCGCTGACCGCCCGGTCACCGGCGCCGTTGTCGGAGGCGTCCGCTGGAATGCGGCCATGAGTGTGCACGACGTCGCCCGACGGCTGCCCGCCGTCCCCGCCCCGCGCGAGCTCTGCCGCGCGTCGGCCGCGGCGGAGGCCCTTCTCGCGCCGGACGACCCGTACCGCCGGCACGGCTTCGCCGCCGACGAGGCGCCGGGCCGCGACGTGGCCTGGATGGACAACGGCGCCGGGGACTCCTACGCGATCGTCTTCACGGCCGACGGCGCGGTGGCCCTGGGCTTCGACCACGAGTCGCCGCTGAGCCCGCACGCGGGCGACGGCACGGTGTGGCCGGGCGTGCTCGACGCGGTGCCGGAGGTGTTCCGACCCCTGCCCGGGGAGGCGGCCGGCGACGACGTGCCCGATGTGACGGTCTGTCTGTGGCGGGAGGCCGGCGACGATCGGTGGCGCACCGGGGACGTCCGCTTCGACCCCGCCGACGGCGAGGACCCCGACGGCGCCGACCACCTGTTCCAGCTGCTGGTCGACGGCACCCCGGAGGCCTTCCGCGACGGGGCCGAGGCGTACGACGAGCGGCCGGTGGACCTCGACGCCGTCCGCCTGGAGTACCGCGGGCCGCGCTGACGCCGAGCCGGCGTCAGCGGCGGCGGGCGGCTCCGGTGAGGGTGCCGGCGGCGATGTGGGAGAGCTTGGCGACCTCGAACGCCGGGTAGGCGCCGCCCGCCAGCAGGGAGAACTTGACGCCCTCGCGGCCGGCCGGGCGGCGGTGGCCGGGGGGCTGGAAGCGGCGGTGGTGCTCGGCCGCCCGGTGGAAGAACTGCGGGCGCTCGGCGCGGGCGACGCAGCCGGCCAGCTCGAAGACGAACAGGTAGTGGCGGATCATCCGGGTGAACAGCGCCTCCCGGACGGCGTCCGGGGAGCCCAGGACGTCCAGCAGCGCGAAGGTCCGCTCGTACTGGTCGAAGACGTCGAAGCTGCTGTCGCCCGGGGAGCCGGTCGGGTGGACGGTCTCCCGACGGCGCAGTTGCACGCAGGCGCGCGGCAGGACGGCGATCCGGCCGGCCGTCAGCATCGCCCGGTGCACCGGCGGGATCTCCTCGTAGCGGCCGTCGGGGAAGGTGAGGCCCTGCTGGTGCCAGTGCGCGCGGCCGACCAGGCGGTCCCAGATCAGCGCGGGCGCGCCCAGCAGCTCCGGGCGCTCCAGCGGGCCGAACACCTCGGGTCCGGCCTCGGCGAGCAGCGGCTCGGCGGCGCCGGGCCAGTCCCGCCCGGCGTGCTGCCGGGTGTGGCCGAAGAGCAGCAGGTCGACCGGGCCGGTCACGGCCACCCGGTCGGCGAAGGACCGCAGGGCGTCGCGGGCGAGCAGGTGGTCGGCGTCGAGGAAGAGCAGGTACTCGCCCCGGGCGTGGCCGGCGCCCGCGTTGCGGCTGACGCCGACGCCGACGGCCGCGTCCAGGCGCAGCACGGAGACCTGGGGGTGGCGGGCGGCGTAGCGCTCGGCGAGCTGCGCCGGGCACTCGGGGGAGCGGTCGACGACCACCAGCGCCTCGAAGTCGCGGAAGGACTGGGCGAGCAGCGACTTCCCTTATACATACTTTGCCCATGGACGCTTGGATTCAAACCCCCACGGGGGTATAGCTTCGCTGGTCAGAGCCCCTTCCACGGATCACCCGGTGCGGGCCGGCGGGCAACCCACGAGGTGGCGGGAAGCTTTGGGCGGGGTCCTGCCGGTGGTGGGGTCGGGCATGGCCGGGGGGCCGTAAGCTGTTGCGACTCGGTCAGGGCTCTTTGGGCCTGACCGCAATTTGGCCGAGTGGCCCCCCGGGTTTGCCCGACGCGGGCCCCGCCAGTGGTGGGTGCGTAAAACTTCCCGCCACCGGCCGCAACCAGGGCGCGGCAGCCTCCGAGCCCCGGGGCGCAACATCAGACGGCGTCGAACTCGCGCGCCACGCGTCGGCCGGGAAGACCAGCGTGGGACCGGACGAGTCCAGAGCGCGGCTGCTGAGGCGTACTGTCGAGTCTATGGCTAGCGATCACCTCGGCGACCGGTTGGCACGTCTGCGCCGCATGGCGGGTTTGACGCAGGAAGGCTTGGCGGAAGCATCCAGTGTTTCCGTTGACGTGGTGCGGAAGTTGGAGCAGCACCGGAAGCAATCTGCCAGACTGCCAACTCTCCACGCTCTGGCTAAAGGGCTTAGCATGGAGCTTACGGCGTTGCTGGGCGATCCTCCGGCGGTCCCGTCCACGGGTGATGCTGATCCGCCGGAACTGGTGGCTGTCCGCCGCGCGATCATGCCTCCACTGTTCTCGCTAGCACCCGAGCCGGATGGAGCCGACCGGCTGTCTCTACCAATGCTCCGGGCCGAGATTGCGGAAGCATGGAGCCTCTACCACGCGGCAGACTTTGGGCGGGTGATGGCCGTCCTTCCCGGCATACTCGCTGACGCTCGCTTGGCTGCCGCCGTTGGCCAGGGACGCAGCCGATTGGCAGCCCAACACGCTCTGGGTAAGGCGCTTCAACTCGGCGGTCACCTGTCAATTCGCTTGGGAAAAACGGATCTTGGACTGTCAAGCTTGGAACGGGCCGTGACGGCGGCCGACTCTTCCGAGGACCCACTGCTGTCCGGAATGATCTACAACTCTGTGGCGTGGGCATACCAGCGACAGAACCGACTGACTGACGCGCAGGCCCTAGCCGTTCGCGCTGCCGACGCGGTCGAGCGGGAACATGTGACCAGCGCTGAGGGGCTACGCGTATGGGGTGGGTTGGTTATGTCGGCTGCCACCAGCGCGGCCCGCAGCGGCGACTACGACGGTGCGGCAGACATGATGCTGGTGGCGGAAGCGGCAACGGCTCGGCTTGCTCGGTTGCCGGCTCCCGCTGACGGGCGCATGGTGAGTGTCTTTAGCCGGTCGTCCGTGCGCATCGAACGGGTTCGCCTGGCTGTCCAGCATGCCCGGCCGGAGGAGGCGTTGACGCTGGCCCGGGGGACACGGCTCAGCATGGACACCCCTGTGTCCTGGAGAACGTGGCTACTGCTGGACGTAGCACGTGCCTATGCAGACGTCGGGGATGCTGCCGGGGCTGTGTCGACGCTGGAGAAGCTGCAACGGGTGGCCCCCGGCTGGATGCGACACCACACCCTCGCGGTGTCCATTGTTGCGGACCTGTGGGCCGGACCCGTTCGACCGGCGGGCCTGCGGAAGCTGGCTGAGGCGCTCGGCGTAGCCGATTAGTGCTCAGAAGTAGGACGTTCCATCCCTGTTGGCCACTTCTTTGCCGAGCAATCCTGTTCCTGCGGCCACGGAGCGGAGTGGATTCAATGGCAACGCACAGAACGCGCCGACAGAACACCTATGTTCCTGAAGTCGGCGAACTTGTTAGGGACTTGGCGCATGGCGGGCGGGTCGGTGTCTACATGGGCACCGAGGGCGGAGAACTTTTCCTCCGGCTCCCCAAAGGCGGGGCCGAGTGGACGGTCAAGCCCACCCAGATCGAGCCGATCGACTCGGCCGCGTGAATCCCGCGGATGTCCTGCCCGAACGTGGGTGGGTGGACGCGCGGTGCTTTCGATGCGACGCGGTCACCGAGGTTGCGCCCGCAGTTGTGTTCTGGGGCCGCACCCTGCCGTTCTGTCGCTCCTGTTTCGAACGCGGAGCCCGCTGGATCAACCGGGCCGGTCTGCGTGCCGACCTGTACAACCACAACCACCCCGTCCCGACGTAGCCAGGAACGGAGCAACGCTGAACGAACCGCCCAAGGACTCGTCCAACACGTCCAACACGTCCGACGCGTCCGGCAGTGACCGCCAGGGCGACACGGCGCCCGTCCCGGCCCCGGACACCCCGGCGCCGGAGCGCGACCGGCCGACCGCCAGTTTCCACAGCAGTTAGCCCCCCAAGACCCCCGCCCCGCACCGCATCCGACACCCGGTGCGAGGGCGGGACCCAACCCCGGTCCGCTGCTGGTTAACCAGCGGGCCGGGAGTCGTCCGGGCCGCCCATGGCGGTGATCCGACGGGCGACACCCCGCTACAGCGCCAGCGGGGAAGGCTCCGCCCGGCTCGGTCCCCCACAACGGGGGCGGGCGGAGCCACACACACTCCCGGAGTAGGTACATGGAGTGCGCCGACCTCCGGGCGGGTGCCGGGACGACTGAGCGTCTTGTCCGTGGGCACCCAATTGCCCGCCCCTGACATGGGTTGTTTGTCCGGGGGCGGGCACCCAAGCCCCCGGCCGTTTCTCGCGACCAGCGGCCGGGACCACTCCGTCCGTCCTCCGTCCCCAGCGTGGGGCGGGCGGAGCCACGCAAACCCCCGGAGAGGGCAGGGAGCAACCTTTTCGGGTCGGGCCGCTCCGGCCGTGCGTTGCACGCCGTGAGCGCCCACTTGCCCGCCCCTGACATGGGTCGTTTGTCCGGGGCGGGCACCCTCTACTGACCATCGCAAGGAGACGAGCTTTCCGCATGGCGCTCGGTAAGAAAAAGCAGGACATCACGCGCAGGACGGACACGAAGGCGACGGCGAACAAGAAGAAGCAGGGCGCCGACAAGGGGAAGTTGCTGGACAAGTTCTGGGACAAGAGCAAGGGCAACGGCGACGACGACGAGAAGAAGGACTAGCCGCCATGGGCGCACCTCCTCCCGCTCCGCTGGCCCCTCTTCGGCTCGGCGCGCAGATTCTCCTGCTCAACCCGGTTGCCACGTCCGTTCTGCTGGTCCACCCGACCTACCGCACCGATTGGATCCTGCCGGGTGGCGGCGTCGAGCCCGGAGAGTCCGTGGCCGATGCTGCTCGGCGCGAGCTGCGCGAAGAGCTGGGGCTCGACAGGCTGATCACCCATGGCCTGGTCGTCGACCAGGTGCCGTACAACCCCCACACGGGCGCCCCCGCCGGCGTGAACATCGTGTGCGACGGCGGGGTCGTGAACACCGCTGGTGCCCTGGTGCCGCCGATCGAGGCTGCGGCGGAGATCCGTGCCGTGGAGTGGGTGCCGCTCGACAACTTGTCCGACCGTTGCGAGCTGTTCATGGTGCGTCGCATCCGAGCTGCCGTGACCTCAGTCCTGTACGGAACGCGCATCCCGCTTCTGTACTGGGGCGAGCCGGCCGTTTAGGAGACGCAATGCTCACCCCGCGACCGCGATACGCCGAGCCGACCGCACCGGACGCGTACGAGAGCATCGAGGGCCTGGTTTGGGCGCGTGCGTTCGAGGACTACGACAGCCGGTGCCGGTGCCCGTGGCGGCGGTACCGAGGATGTGTCGACGACCTACCCCTGCCGCCCCGCCTGGGCCTGTACGTCCACCACGACGGACGTCGCGGGAACCTCATCGGTCGGTGGCGCCGACACGACCCGACCACACTCATGGTCGCTCAGACGGCCGTGGTGTTCGCGCACTGCAACGCGGACGGCCGGACTTTCGAGTGGGCGCTGAAATGCGCGTCGCTGGGCCCCGCCGCGTAGCACACAGACCCCCGCCCCTGGCTGTCATGGCTGATTGCCCAGGGACGGGCGCACAGCCCCCGCCCCGGTGACGGGACAGGACGGACCCGGACGACCGGGGCGGGGCCGCACCGCCAGCGAGACACCGCCGACCGATCCAAGTCGGCGGCCGACTCTACGGAGGGAGCACCAGTGGCCATCACCACCATCGAGGCCGGTTTGACGCCCCACTCCCCGGCCCCGCTCAAGTTCGTGTGGCTGGAGTTGACGGGGCTCTGCAATGAGTCCTGCGACCACTGCTACGCGGACTCCGGGCCGCAGGGTACGCACGGCACCATGACTCTGGACACCTGGCGATCCGTGATCGACCAGCTCGCCACCATGGGCACCGAGAGCGTGAGCGTCATCGGCGGGGAACCGACCCTGCACCCGCACATCGGCGAGCTGATCACGCACGCCCACGAGCGGGGCCTCGGGGTCGAGGTCTTCTCGAACATGACCTACATCACGGACTCGCTGTGGACCGTGCTCAAGGCGACCGGTGCCAGCCTCGCCACGTCCTACTACAGCGACCAGGCCGACGAACACGACACCATCACCCGTCACCGTGGGTCGCACCGAAAGACCCGGGCGAACGTGGCGAAGGCGGTCGACCTCGGAATCCCCATCCGTGGCGGGGTCGTGACCGCTCTGCCGGGGCAGCGCGCACACGAGGCGATGGCTGATCTCGCAAGCCTCGGGGTCGTGGAAGTCGGCGGCGACCGGATGCGCGCGTTCGGGCGAGCGAGCCAGGGCGCGGCACCACAGGTCAAGGACTTGTGCGGGCACTGCGCACATGAGAAGTGCGCCGTCCTACCGTCCGGTGACGTCGTGCCGTGCGTGCTCGGCCGCTTCATGCCGGTCGGCAACGTGCTCGACCAGCCGCTCGCCGAAATCTGGTCGGGCCCCCGGCTCGCCGCCGCCCTCGCCGAGATCGAGCGCGAGTGCGACACCGCCCAGTCGTGCACGCCGCCGCAATTCTTGCCCACCTGTGGGCCGTGCCAGCCCTGTGTCCCCACCATCGGCCACTGCGACCCGCCCGGGGCGGCGATCGCCTAGGCTCGGAGCCCCAACCAGGTACCAAGGGAGCGGCATGGACGACCACGGCGACCACTATGGCGGGGACTGGACCCCGTGGCCCGGAGACGCGCCGAACGGGTGGCCGGCGAGGACCCCCGACGAGTGGTTGACCGTGGCCCGGTACGTCCGGCATGCCGCGAACAAGCTCGGCGACCCGTTGCCGCTGTGCCTGCCCGGTGAGCCGAACGAGTGCGGGCGCAGTGCCCAACAGCACGCGGTTATCTGGGGCTCCGAACTCAAGGCTAGGGCGCATCACGTGATCGAAACGGCGGTGCCCACGCGGGAGTACGGCGCATGGGCTGCGAAGACCCTGTTCCGCGGCAAGCTGGATGACCTTCGGGCGAAGCGGCCCGACGGGGCGCCGATAGAGTGAGACAGGGGCGCGGGACTGTGACTGATTCGACCCATGTCACCCCGCGCCCCTCGGCCCCGTCCCTCTGGTGAACTCCAGCAGGACTGGGCCCTACTCGCGTTCGGCAGGGGAAGTCACGAAGCTCCCCATGCCCGTACGGGTAACCACCATGCCGCCCGCCCGCAGGTGCGCGACTGCCTTGCGGACCGTCTTCCGGTCTACCCCAAACTCGGCGGTCAGCTCCACCTCGGACAGCTTGTCATCGGGTCGAAGCATGCCGGAAGTAATCCGCTCAGTGACTACCTCGGCGATCTGTTCCCACTTCGAGCGGGTTGGACTGAACTCAAACACGCCTCGACCGTAGCCGCGAGGGCCTACCAGGCATAGCCAAGGCTATCCATGGACAGGCATGGACAGGTTGAGTATCGTCGCCAACGAAAGAACCCCCAGCAGCCTGGCCGGGCCACCGGGGGTCAACCGCCGAGGCTTATAGGGAGCACTCGACATGTCTGACCTTACCTTCTGGGTTTGGTGCGTTGGGGCCGCTGGCTGCTTAGCTGCTGCTGCGGTCCTCGCGCTCTGGCTGACCCCTGACGCCACTCCCAAGGGGCGTCACCGGGCGACCGGGGACTCGATCCGGATCGACCTGAAAGGGCTCCGGGCCCCTGCGTACCACCACCGTCCCGCGCCGGTTGCGCCCCGTGCCGAACCGGCACCTCGACCCGCCGTGCTGCCCGCGCCGACGGTCGTGCCGTCCCTGGTCCCCACCCGGCAGGACATCGAATCCGCAGCGATCGAGCGGGAGCGGCGTGCCGTGCACGTTCCCGAGGCGATCGAGCCGGCACCCGTGACCGTGGTGCCGCTGTGGGAGCGGGATGAAGAGCGCCGTCGCGCTGAGCGCCGACGCGCCCTTGTGGCGGCTTCCAAGGGGCTTCCCGATCCCGGCTACTCGTATGAGGGTGCGCACGCCCTCACTGGGGCGGTGGCGTCATGACTCCGGCGACCAATCGAAAGCCGGTGTGTGGCGCTCGGAGCCCTGGCCGCACGTCTCCCTGCGCACTCGCCCCGTTCCACGGAGGTGGTCACGTGAACGCGCTTGGGGAAGGCTGGCCGCGCGTCGGTCCGGTCTACTGCGCCCGGTGCGGGAAGGAAGCCATGAGCCCGGTTGCGAGCGGCCATGAGGAGGCGGCGACCGGTCCCGGGTTCACCAGGTGGGTGTGTTCGCCGAACTGCCGCTAGCAGAACATACGTTGCCCCGCGCGGACCGTATCCGGGCGGGGCACTTCGCTGCCTGGACTTGCGGAGGGGCGGCTGGGCGTGGCTGAGACAGTGGCGGTGGCTGGCAACTGCGAGTAACTTGGACGGCTCGATCGGCCGTTGGCAGCCCCGGGAGACTTGTGCTCGGGGGCTTTCGCCTGTGTGTTCACCGTATGGCCGTGTCGCTGTCGGTGCGGTGTGGTATCGATTTTCAGACAGCCGATGCCCATCGGCGCGGGGGTGCTCGGGACGGGTATGCGGGGAGCGGCAGGCATGTCGAACTGGCGTGACGGCGGCGACGAGAGCGGGGACGTCTTCCTTGGCGGCGGGCCGACGGTCGAAGGGGTGGACTATGAGGCCGCCTGGCTTGAGGCCAGGGCCGCAGCGATCCATCTGAACTCGGTGCTCGCGGCGCTGGGGTTGCAGGGCGATGATCAGGTCAAGGCCCAAGCCGGCTGGTCGGACGACGGTCACGGCGTGGTGTTCCTGAGAGGAACGCTCTCGGGCGCGCGGAAGCTCGGCGCCACGCTCGACCGCATGGCGACCCGGGGCGGCGCTGTCGACGACGCGGATCCCAACCCTGAGACGTCGGCTGGTAGCTGATCACCATGCCGGGCTGCGTGTGGCCGTCGGGAGCCCGGCGCCCGGCCGGGACCGGCCGTCAGGCCGCATGCCCGGCCGGGGCGCCATGGGCGACCGGCGGCGCTGTGCGCCGCCCCTTGAGTGAGTGAAGAAAGTATTCGACAGCCTGAGAAAGGTCGTCCGGTAACCGGCTAGGTAGGGACTGGTTGCTCCACCTGATGCTGGTCCGGTCAGTTCCACCGTCGGACATGATGAAGATCATCTCGCGGGCAACGACCGTCATCACCAGGCGCAAGACCGACGGGCCCGGGGCGGCAGATCGGCCCCGCCGTGGGGTGGGCCTGACTCGGCGGCGGTCGGGTGATGCCGCCCTAACTGCGCTGGCATGAGGTCGGCATGGTAGACGCCCCGCACTGGGTTCGGCGATTCGCTTGCGCCTGCCCGTGCCCACCTCGGAGAATCTGGGGCAGATGCCGGGGTGGGTCCAAGGATCTGGGGAGGACGATGCTTGAGGCGGTTTTGATCTTTAGCCTTGGTGCGGGAGTGACGTTTCTACTGCTCGTGCTGCTGGTGCGCGTAATATGGGGAGTCAAAAGCCGCATAACCACCCTCGCCGTCTTCACTGCAAATACTGAGCGGCATTTGACTCGCGTGGTTGCCGAGAGCGGCAATTTGGCAGCATCGGAAAGTCAATCGACTGTCGACGCGCAGTTCAAATCTCCGACAATTAACGGTTTGATGATCTCTGGGGATATTCGGATCAACGCAGACCGTCTCGATATTCGGCAGTTTCTCCATGGGGATTCCGACGAGATTGCAACCCAATATGGCGAGCAGAGCGCGAATCTTGTCCGAATGGCTAGCGATCCGGACGCGTTGCTAGCTTCAAGCCATCTGGCCGAGGGGTTGGATTCTTTGTTTCGCACTCTGGGGCCTCCTCCGACGTCACAGGCCGGAGACGCGAAAGTGGTGCTGATTGGCGATGGGGGCGGGAAGCAGTGACGAGGGCACGACGCGATGCCGGCCGCGAGTTGAGCGGTCTAGACATTGCCTTGGAGTGGGGGAAGCTCCCGCCGGAGCACCTGGCCGCAGCGCTGAAGGCGCTTGAGCCGGAGCTCAAGCGTGCGCACGAGCTGCGAATGAAGCGCGCGGACATGGAGGAGCAGGAGCGGGTTGCGGCGCGCGAAGCGGAGGAGCGGCACGCGCAGCGCTCCTACCGCCTATACATGACAGGCCTCATTGCTGGTTTTTCGCTGTGTGCTGGAATGCTTGTTGGATCGGTTGTCGAAGCAGTCAACGGGCAAGCGGTATTGGCTGTGACGCTGGCAGGTCCCACCATGCTTGGTGTTGCATCGTTGTTCGTTCTTCGGCAGCGATCTACAGGCCAGGGTCGGCGTGGGCCTGGTCGCGTGCCAGCCATTCCTGGGCAGCAGGCCAACTCGGCTGTTCTGCCTAATGCTCAGCCACTGGAGCCGCTGCCATAGTCGAGGACGGGAAAAGGGTTGTGTATCGCGGGCTGATCGGTTTACATTAAACTATCCGGTCCGTTTTGGCGACTCAAATATATTGAAAGGCGGTCCGTTCAAATAGTGCGGACCGCCCTTTTCTTGCCATTGCAGCCTATTGATTCGACTCCTG
Source organism: Kitasatospora sp. NPDC058032 (assembly GCF_042885845.1). Taxonomy (NCBI): domain Bacteria; kingdom Bacillati; phylum Actinomycetota; class Actinomycetes; order Kitasatosporales; family Streptomycetaceae; genus Kitasatospora; species Kitasatospora sp. NPDC058032. Next base: position 208,369 of record NZ_JBHVRK010000015.1, read on the forward strand.
CTAGAGCCAATTATCGGTTGACGGGGCGGTGGGTGATCGTGAGTTGGGTGGCTGCTGCGGTCATGGTGAGGGTTTCGAGCATGAGGGGGCGGGCGTCGGTCTGGGTGCGGGTGACGCGTTGGGAGACGAGGAGTGGGGTGTTCTCGGGGACGTGAAGGGCGGCGCGTTCGTCGGGGTTGGGCATGCGCGCGCTGACGGCCTCCTGCCATTCGATGGGGCCGTGTGCTGCGGCGAGTGCGGCGTAGGCGTCGGTGTTGAAGACCTCGGGGCGCTGGGCGAGCACGGTGCTGGTGATCTGTTCCATGGGCAGCAGGCCTGAGTAGCGGGCCCGGACTCCGCTGGACTCATGGGTGTAGAGCCGCTGCACCAAAAAGGCGGCTTCCCCTTCGTCGGTCTCCAGGGTTGCCGCCGCGCTGGGTTCCAGTCGCACTCGATAGACCGTGGGCGTCTCGGCGTCCTGCCAGCCGGCCGGGCAGTGGTACTGATCGCCGTTGCAGATGACGGTGCGCTGAATGTTGATCGTCGCGTTCTGCTCGGGCTGCGGTCCCCGGACGAACGTGCCGCGCCCCTGCTGGACGTCGAGCAGTCCGTCCGCCCGTAGCTCGGCGACCGCTTGGCGGACGGTGGGTCGGGAGACTCCGTAGAGGGCGGTCAGCTTGTCCTCGGTCGGGATCTTCTCGCCTGGCTTCCATGCGCCCTTGGCGATGGCCTTGCGCATCTCGCTGGCCACCTGCTTGTAGAGCGCTTGTCCTTTCACAACCGCCACTTCGGCCCCCTCGGCCCCATTGGTGACGGGTCGTTCGCATCCGTCACGTTCGTTTTCCAACGGACATCGGCGCTGCTCAAGCCGCGTGCCGCGACCTAAATTCAGCAGTCGTCAGGATGATTGCCCTTGCGTCCGGCGTCAAGGGGGCTCATCATCGACCTCCCGCACAATTCATCATGACGACTGACCTATCTGGGGGGTCGTCCGGGAGGGGTGAGTAGGGCATGACCTTGAAGAATCTCCCGTTGGACGCCGGGCGTCTGGGTGTCGCTCTGTGCGTTTCCGTGGAGGCTAAGACCGTTCCCGAGACGGGTGAGGTCAAGGCGGACCGCGATGGGGTTCCGGTGTGGACGGTCGGGGTGGCGGTGCGGCCGGAGGGTCGGCGGACCGCGCTGATCGAGGTGGCGGTCAGTGGCGAGCCCACGGGTGTGATGGTCGGTCAGGTGGTGAGCCTGGAGGGCCTGGAGGCGTTCTGGTGGGAGATGAACGGGCGCGCGGGCCTGTCCTACCGGGCGGACTCGGTGGTCCCGGCCCCCGCCCCGGCGCGTGCGGCCCGGCAGTCGGCTGATCCCCGTGCCGTTGCTGGGGGCTCGGAGTGAGCAGGGCGGATCGCACCTGGCTGGACCTTCGGGAGCGGTTGAACGACCTGGGGGCCTTCGCGGAGGAGATGCGTCCGGACATGGACTGGGGGCGGGCGCGGTTCCTGTACGCGATCATCGCGCCGATGGCGGAGGACGCCGCGCTGCTGGCCCGGGACCTTGAGGGCGAGCTGTACGTGCTGGCGGCCAAGCACGGGGTGATCCTGCCCCGGTCGGACCCGGGCGACGGTGAGAGCCGGTGAGCGAGGAACGGTGGAAGGCCCTCGTCGGGCCGGGGCGGGCGAGGAAGGAACCTCGGCCGGCCGTGCCGGGGATAGCGGACTGGAGTACCCGGGCGTGTGCCTTCCTTCTGGAGGTCTCGATCGCCGGGGGGATCATGACGACGTACACGGCTCTCCTGTACTACGCGCGCCCGCCGTTGGCGCTGCTGCAAGCCGTCGCGCTGCTGCTGGGCGTGCACCTGGAGCCGGTGTACCGGTTCCTGTACTGGGCGCTGCCGCTGGTGTTCCTGGTGTGGCAGTGGGCGGTGCGGGGGCGGACGGGTCAGTCGCTGGGGCAGCGCGTGATGCGGATCGTGACGGTGGATGAGGACACCGCGCGTCCGCTGGGCCCGGCCCGATCGATCGTGCGGAGCCTGCTCCACGTGGTGGATGCGGCGCCGGGGTTCTTCGGGTTCGTCCGGCCGCTGGTGCATCACCGCCGGCAGACGTGGGCCGATCAGATCAGCCGGTCGGTGGTCGTGGACATCGATGTGATCAACCAAATCGCGGAGGTGAGGAAGTGAGCACGATCGAGATGGCGGCCGGGGCGTCGGCGCCGCCGGTGGTGTGGGCGGCGGGTGCGCTGGGGGCGGTCGCGCTGCTGCTGGCGGTGGTGTCGCCGGTGCTGCGCAATCGGGTGCCGAATGTGTGGTGGCCGTTGTGCGGGTACCCGGTGGCGGTGCTGCGGTTCTACTGGTCGTGGCGCAAGCTGGCGGACCTTCAGGGCCTGTCGGTTCCCCGGCGTCCCGCAACCGCCCTGCTCGGGAACGTGGTGGTTCAGGGGCGGGCGTTGAGGCCGGTCAAGCCCCGTGCGGGGATGCCTCGTTGGCGGCGTGGCGGGATGACGGTGCGGGTTCGTTT
>NZ_JBHVRK010000016.1:0-12160 GCF_042885845.1 Kitasatospora sp. NPDC058032
CCGGCCCGTCCAGAGCCCGCCCGTCCGCGCTCCCTGTGGAGGCGCGGACGGGCGGGCCGAGGTGTGTCAGGGGGTCAGATCTTGGACTCGAGGTTCAGGGTCCACTGCTGGTGGGGCTTGGAGGCCTGGCAGTCCCAGATGCCGAGGCGGATGGCCTGGGCGGGGTTCTCCTGGGGGCGTTCCAGGCAGCGGCCGACGGGGTTGGAGGTCGTGACGGTGGCCGGGAGGTAGATCCGGCCGTCGGAGGTCGTCGCCCACTTCTGGGACGGCTTGTTGTCGCAGACGGCGAGGACGGCCGCGGCGCCGTTGACGAGTGCCGGGTCCTGCGCGGTCAGGCAGTAACCGGCGGCGCGGATCGTGCCGTCGATGCCGAAGGTGAACCGCTGGTTGGGGGTGTCCCAGCAGGCGTAGGAGGTGATCGCGGCCCCGCTGCGCGCCCCGCCCTCGGCGTCGACGCACTGCCAGGAGACCTGGTTGGAGTGCACGGAGACGCTGGTGTTGGCATTGCCCATGGTCGATACGCCGGTGAAGCCGGTGACCTTGCCCGGGGCCGTGGTGGCGTTGCCTCCGCCGGTCAGGACGGTGACGGTGCCGGAGGTGTTGATGCCCCAGAGGTCGGCGAAGCCGTCGCCGTTGAAGTCGGCGGCGCCGATCTTGGGGTAGGCGGCGGCGGTCAGACCGTCGCCGCGGTCGATCAGCGTGCCGCCGTTGGGCTTGGTCAGCGCGCTGAAGTCGGACTTGCCGTCCGTGGTGCGGGTGATCGGGTAGGAGAAGACGTCACCAGTGGCGCGATGCCGGGCCCAGAGGGTGGCCTGCCACGCGTCGTCGAAGCCGGGAGTCTTGGTCACGCCGTTCGCGGGGCCGGGGTTGATGAGGTCGTAGTCGTCCCAGCTGCCCGTTCCAGGAGCGGTGGGGATGAGCAGCGCCGGGGAGTTGACGTCGTTCCACTTGAGCTCGCTGACGTCGTGCAGCCAGAGCCGGCCGCCCTCGACGGTGAGCGCCGAGGTCTGGCTGATGAGCTTCGTGCGGGCCGGTTCGGTCGAGGTGGCCGGGAAGTTCTGGGTCAGCTCGCCGTCGGGGGTGCCGAGCGCGATCACCTGGCCGACCTGGGACCAGTCGGCGGCGAACGGCCGGTCGGCCGGGCAGCTCAGGCCGGAGGTCGGGACGGCCGCGCAGGCGGTGGACTTCTGCCGGGTCAGCGGAATCTTCGTGTACTGGTCGTACCGGCCGGTGCCGTCGTTGTCGATCAGGTAGAGGTTCTTCTTGAGGTTGGTGTCACGGGTGTTGTGGACGATCAGCTGGTCCAGGTCGCCGACCTCGTTGAGCGTGCCGCGGTGGGTGACCTGGTAGTCGGCCCAGCTCGTGGTGGTGTCGTTGATGTCATTGCGCGGTGCGCTCGCGGCGGTGGCGGTGATGGCGCGCGACGGGTCGTTGTTGCCGCTCAGGGTGCGCAGGTTGCCGGCGGCGTCGGGGGTGACGATGTCGGGGATCTGGTCGCCGTCGGTGTCACCGAAGATCGGGGCGGTGCCGGGCTTCCAGGGGGCGTAGAAGTTGTAGTCGGCGCGCTGGCTGTAGTTGCCCGCGACGTCCATCGCCCAGGCGTAGACGGAGTTGGTGCCCCAGCGGGTGGGGGCGAAGGTGACGGACGAGCCCGCGGCGTGGGTGCCGGGCTGGCCGCACTGCCAGCCGACGACCGGGGTCGGGTCGGTGCTGAAGCGCACGCAGGCCACGCCGGAGGCGCGCAGACCGGCGCCGGGCGCGGGGTCCTCGGCGTTGATGACGAAGGTGCCCGGGTGCTGGGGGTCGTTGGCGAACCGGGTGGGGTGGTCGTTGGGCGTCCCGGACGGCGGGAAGTCCGTCGAGCCGATGCTCACCCGCGGGTTGGTGCGGTCGACGCGGAAGTAGCAGTTGGCGCTGTTCGGAGAGGTGAGGGCCTCGTCGGTGGCCCGGGCGACCCACCCGTACTGGTGGCCGTCGGCGAGCGAGCCGACCGGCAGGACGAAGCCGGGGTCGTTGTAGCTGCCTCCCCAACCACCGTCCATGATGCTGAAGTTGGGGTCGTTGTCGTCCCAGAGGTGGAAGCCGGTGTAGAGGTTCTGCCCGGCGGGCGACCAGCTGTTGGCCCGCAGCTGGATGTTCTGGTTGTTGCCGATCCAGCCGGGGTTGTCCCACGGGTTGGCGCCTCCGCTGGTGCACTCGGCGGAGGTGTGGCTGTCGGCGAAGCCCGGCGCCGGGATGGTGCGCGGGTACCAGACGGTGGGGGTGATGTCGTAGGTGGTGGCGATGCTGGGGTTACTGGCGATCTTGTGCCGGTAGAGCTTCTCCCACTCGCTCGCCTGCGGGACGATGCCGATGGTCCAGTAGTCCCACTTCTCCGTGGCGTACCACCTCACCCACGCGGAGACGTCGACGGCCAGCGGTCCGGACCCGGTGATGTGCTGGGTGCCGACGTAGTCGCAGCCCTCCATGACCAGGTTGCCGTTGGTGCCGCACGGCTGGTTGTTCCAGTCGCTGGCGTCGTTGATGGTCCGGTCCCGCGGCGCCGAGTAGACGCCGAGGTCGGTGGGGGTGCCGGGGCTGGAGGCTTCGCTGACCTGGCCGTTGAGGATCGAGGTGTACAGGGTGGGCGGGAACTGGGCCCCGTTGGGGATGGTGGAGAGGACCGGGTTGATCCGGATCTTGAAGTAGGCGCGCTCCCGGCCCTCGTACTGGCAGTTCAGGTTCGGGTCGCTGCTGTGGTAGCCGCAGTAGCCGGTGGAGAGGTTGGTCTTCTTGTTGTAGTTCTTGGCGGTCTTGTAGTTCTCCTGGACCTGGACGGAGCCCTCGGAGGAACTGGCGGCCGAGACGAAGGTCGGGTCGAGGAACCAGGGGCCGGTGCCCGAGCCCAGGGCGGCCTGGTCCGGGGTGAGCTCCAGGGCGCCGGCGGTCACGGTCGTGGTGATCGCGGCGAGGTTGGCGCCGTCCCCGGGGCCCTCGGCGGTGGAGGCGGGCGGCGGCGGGGGCGCGTCGGGATCGTTGCGCGCCGCCGCGGACCTGCCCGCCGCGGCCGACTTGCCGGAGGCGGAAGCGGAAGCGGGCGCGGGGCGGGAGGAGTCCCACTGCAGGGCGGCGGCGGAGCGGAAGCGGACGGTGCCGCCGTCGTCCTTGACCTCCACCTCCCCGGAGTCGGTGGTGGAGGCGTTCAACCCTTCGGCCTTGATCGGGAAGCGCAGGGCTTTCAGGGCGGGGCCGGCGGCAGCCTCGGCGGTGCGGACGACGATGACGTCGCGCCAGCCGCCGTCGGTCAGTGCCGTGAGCTGGAGGTCGACGCCCGGCAGGACATCCGGGTAGGTGGCGGTGGCGCCGTCCAGGGTCGGCTTCGGGAGGGGGAACGGGGCGTCGAAGGAGATCTTCTTCCCGTCCTCGGTGGCGAGCGTGGCCATCGGGCCGCGACCGCCGCCGGAGAAGGTCACCGGAGTGGAGGAGACGGCCGGGGCGAGGGTGCCGTCGGGATTGGTGCGCAGCGTCGCGTCGAGCTCGGCCCAGCCGCTGGACCTCCTGGTGCGGACGGGTGCGCTGTGGTCGGTGGTGGTGAGGGTGCCGTCGGGGTTGGCCACGGTCCGGGAGGTCTCCGTGGTCATCGCCTCGACGACCACCGGCTTGCCGGTCGACTTCGCGGTGGTGACGGCGTCGAGCATGGCCTGCTGCTCGGGGGTGCGCTGCGGTGCGGTACCGGTCGGTGTGACCGGGACCTGGCTCCCGCCGGCGGGGCCGGGTGCGGCCGCCGCCGTGGCGGCGCCGGTCCCGCCGAGCAGCCCGAGGCCGAGCGCGAGGCTGGTGCCGAGCGCCGCGAGGGCCCGGTTCGGTGACCTGCGGGTGCGGGTGCGAGGTATCCGCTTCGGCGGTGATTGGGTGCTTCTGATGGACGACATCGGTCCCCTCCGGTGAAGCCCGCCCCTCCGGGGCGGCGTGTGCGGGAACGAACGATGCTTGCTGGCCATGGGGTTGGTCAATCCCGTTCGGCGCTTTGTTCCCGCATGTCCCATTGGCACCACGAGCCTCGGTAACAAAGGTATAAACCAATTTCGGTTCGTCCGATTCGTGGTGGCGCGACCTGACGGGCGATCACTAACGTGCGTGCCCGATCTATGCGCGGACAGACGCGTCGAACCCCTGATGACGCGTCATGCCGTTCTACGGAGGGGACTGACGTGGAGCTTCGGCATGCCCGAAAGCGGGCCGGGAGGACGGGCAGGCGCCGGTCGCCGGGCCTCGCCGCCCTGCTCGCCTTGACGTTGACCGGTGTGGTGGTGCCGCCGAGTGTGGCCTGGGCGGCAGCACCCGAGTCGGAGGACCGGATATGGTCCCCGGCGCAGACACCCCTCGGTGCCGACACACCGTCGGTGCCGGGCCGCGACCACCTGCCGGAGGGCAGGGGCGCCGCCTCCGCGGCGTCGCGTCCGGAGACCTGGACGCCGGTCGTGGCCGCGCCGGTGGCGCCCGGCAAGGCCACCGTCCGGCTGGGCGCCGACGCGGCGGCGGCCCAGGCCGCCCGCGCCGCGACCGGTGGCGCCTCCCCGGCCTCGGGCGGCGCCACGCCGAGCCGGGCGGGCACCCTGCCGGTCCTGCTCTCGCCCGCCGGTGACGGCGCGGCGTTCGAGGCGTCGGCTCCGGACCGCGGGGCCGACGCGCCGCAGACCGCAGCGCCGCAGGCCACCGCGGTGTCCGTCGAGGTGACGGACACCGCCAAGGGCCGGGCCGCCGGTGCCGGCAGCGCGCTGGTCGCGCTGACCGACGCGGACACGACGCCGTCCGCCGAGGGACGGCGGACGCACGTTTCACTGGACCTGAAGGGCCTTCAGGCCGGCGGCTGGTCCGACCGGGCACGCCTGGTCGCCCTGCCCGCCTGTGCGCTGACCACCCCGGAGCGGGAGGAGTGCCGGACCAGGACGGCGGTGGAGTCCACCGTCGACGCGAGCGGCAAGCTGTCCGCCGACGTGGTCCTGCAGTCCGTCGACGCCACCGTGTCGGCGAAGACCGCCGCTCCGGCCGCGCAGGGCGCTGCGGCGGCCCCGTTGGTCCTGTCCGCCGAGCCGACCCCGTCGGGACCCGGTGGCAGTTACGCGGCGACGGCGCTCGCGCCGTCGATGGAGTGGAGCGCCGGCTCGAACGTCGGCAGCTTCACCTACAACTACACGATCCAGGTCCCGCCGCCCCTGGGCGGCCTGGCGCCGTCGGTCGTCCTCGGGTACAACTCCTCCGCCGTCGACGGCCGGACGTCCGCCACCAACTCCCAGTCCTCCTGGATCGGTGACGGCTGGTCGTACGAGCCCGGTTTCATCGAGCGCTCCTACCGCACCTGCGACAAGGCCGGCGACAAGGGCATCAAGAACTCCGGCGACCGCTGCTGGGGCGGGCAGAACGCGACGCTCTCGCTCGGCGGCCGGTCCGGCACCCTGGTGCGCGACGACGACACCGGCGTCTGGCACCTGCAGAGCGACGACGGCTCCAAGGTCGAGCGGCTCACCGGCGCCCCGCGCGCGGCCGGTGAGCGCGAGTACAAGGACACCGAGTACTGGCGGATCACCACCCCGGACGGCACCGAGTACTACTTCGGCAGCAACCACCTGCCCGGCGGCGACGCCACCGACCCCGCCGCCCAGTCCGTGCTGACCAGCCCGGTCTACTCGCCCAACCCGGGCGACCCCTGCTACGGCGCGTCCACCGGCAAGGGCTCCTGGTGCCAGATGGCCTACCGCTGGCAGCTCGACTACGTCGTCGACCCGCACAAGAACCTGATCACCTACCGCTACGCGCCGGAGACCAACCACTACAGCCGCGGCGGCGGGCAGAACAACAACAGCGGCACCCTCACCTCCTACGAGCGCGCCACCACGCTGACGAAGATCGGCTACAACCAGCGCTACGACGAGCAGAAGGCCGCCAAGGGCACGCTCACCCCGGGCGCGGAGGTGCTGTTCGACGCGACCGCGGAGCGCTGCAAGCCCGGCGGCAGCGTCACCTGCGCGGAGAGCCAGCGCACCACCGCCAACGCGGACTTCTGGCCGGACGTGCCGGTCGACGAGCTCTGCGCGTCCTCGGGCACCTGCACCAACTACGCGCCGACCTTCTTCTCCACCAAGCGGCTCACCTCCATCACCACCCGGGTGGCGACCGGCTCCGGCCCGGTCACCGTGGACACCTGGGCGCTCGGCCAGTCCCTGGTGGACCCGGGTGACGGGACCAAGCGGACGCTGTGGCTGGACTCCATCACCCGGACCGGCAGCAACGGCAGTCCGGACACGGCGCTCAAGCCGGTGTCCTTCGCGTACAAGATGATCCAGAACCGGGTGGACGGTACGGACCCGGCCTCGTTCTGGTTCATGCGCCCGCGCATCAAGGAGATCACCACCGAGACCGGCGGCCGGATCAACGTCGTCTACACCGACCCCGAGTGCTCGCGCGTCAACAACCACATGCCGGCCTCGGCCGACAGCAACACCATGGCCTGCATGCCGGTCAACTGGTACCCGCCGGGCCGGATCCCGCTGCCGGGCCAGACCGAGGTGTTCCCGGTCAACGACTGGTTCAACAAGCCGATGGTGCGGACGGTGACCGAGCAGGACCTGGTCACCACCTCGGTCACCCGGACCACCGAGTACACCTACCACGGCGACGCCGCCTGGCACCGGGACGACGCCGAGTTCACCGACCCGAAGGCCCGCACCTGGGACTACTTCCGCGGCTACCAGGCGGTCACCACCACGACCGGCAGCGCCTTCCCCGGCGAGGCTCCGAAGACCCAGCAGAAGACCACCTATCTGCGGGGCATGGACGGCGACCACAAGGCCGACAGCACCACCCGCAGCGTCGAGGTCGCCAGCCCGCTCGGCGGCACCGTCAAGGACAGCGACTGGCTGGCCGGCAGCGCCGTCGCCACCGAGGTCTTCGACCAGGCGGGCGGCACGGTGAAGGCCGTCTCCGGCAGCGTGCGCTCCGGCCAGCAGGAGACCGCGCACCAGGCCCAGAGCGCCGGTGCGCCGATGATCTACGCCCGGTACCCGGACTCCCAGGTCACCGACATCAGCAAGGACAAGCTGGCGGACGGAAGTTGGCGGACCACCAGCACGGTCACCACCACCGACCCGGCGCACGGGAACCGGGTGCTGCACACCGCCGACAAGGGGGACGGCACCGCCGCCACCCCGGAGCTGTGCACCACGATGGAGTACGCGGTCTCCGACAACCCGCTGCTGATGATCCTGCCGGCCGGGCGGACCACCGTGCAGGGCCCCTGCGGCACCGCGGCGACCGCCGCGAACACCGTCGGCGGCAGCCGGACGCTGTACGACGGACGGCCGTTCAAGCAGGCCGGCACCACCGGCGACACCTCCAGCGTCCAGGTGCTCGACCACCACGACGCGGCCGGGAAGCCGGTCTACACCCACGGCGGGAGCACCACCTACGACGCCTACGGCCGCACCGTCACCACCGCCACCCCGGACGGCTCGACGTACGGCGCCGACGGCGGACAGCTGAGCGGCCCGACGCTCACCCCGGCCGTCACCACCACCACCCGCAGCCCCGCCACTGGACTGTTCCCGACCACCGTGAACACCACCGGTCCGCTCGGCGCCGGCTGGACGGTGGTGGTCAACCAGGAGCCCGGTCGCGGTCTGGCGCTCAACGAGACCGACGCCAACCAGCGGACCACCACGCAGCGGTACGACGGCCTCGGCCGCCTGACCGCCGTGTGGGTGCCCGGTCGCGGCCTCGACGAGCTGCCCAACCAGCGGTTCAGCTACGCCGTCAACGGCACCGCCGGCCCGTCGGTGATCACCAGCGAGTGGCTCCAGCGCTCGGGCGGCACCTACTCGGGCCAGCGCGAGCTGTTCGACGGCCTCGGCCGCACCCGGCAGATCCAGCGGACCAGTGACGCCCGCGCCACCGGCCGGCTGATCACCGACACCGTGTACGACTCGCACGGCTGGACGGTCAAGACCTCGGCGCCCTACTACGAGGCCACCACCGCCCCCGGCACCGCGCTGTTCCTCCCGCAGGACTCGCAGGTGCCGGCGCAGACCTGGACGTCGTACGACGGCCGGGGCCGGCAGGTGCGCTCGGAGTTCCGCTCCAATGCCAACCTGCAGTGGGCGACCACGACCGCGTACCCCGGAGCCGACCGGGTCGACGTGACCCCGCCGGCCGGCGCCTCGCCGACCAGCACGATCACCGACGCCCGCGGTCAGACCGTCGCCACCTGGCAGTACCGCACCCCGGCGCCGACCGGCAACCCGGCCGACGCCGACATCAGCACCTTCACCTACACCGCGCTCAACCAGCCGGCCAGCCACACCGACTCCTCCGGGAACACCTGGAACTACACCTACGACCTGCTGGGCCGGCAGACCTCGGTCACCGACCCGGACGCCGGGACCTCCCGGACCTACTACGACGCCGGCTCCCGGGTCGACCACACCGTCGACGCCAAGGGCAACACGCTCGCCTACACCTACGACCTGATCGGTCGCAAGACCGGCCAGTACAACGGCAGTGTCGCCGACGCGAACCTGCTCGCCTCCTGGACGTTCGACACGCTCGCCAAGGGCAAGCCCACCTCCTCCACCCGGTACGTGGGCGGAAAGGACGGGGCGAAGTACGTCAACGCCGTCGCCGGCTACGACATCGGCTACCGGCCGACCGGCACCTCCGTGACCATCCCCTCCGCCGAGGGCGGGCTGGCCGGTACCTACAGCACGTCGATCACCTACGAGCCCGTCCTCGGGCTGGTGGACACCTTGACGCTGCCGGCGGCCGGCGGGCTCCCGTCCGAGACCGTCGGTTACACGTACAACGACACCGGGCTGCTGGTCTCCAGCAAGAGCCTCAAGAAGTCCGTGGTGGCCGGAGTCGTCTACGACGCCGCCGCCCGGCCCGTGCGCACCACCGTCGGTTCCCCCGGTACCCAGGTGGTCTCCACCCAGCAGTACGACTGGGCCACCGGACGGGTCATCAACTCCTTCGTCGACCGGCAGAACGGCACGGTCTCGGCCGACCAGACCAGCTACACCTACACCCAGTCCGGCCGGATCACCTCGGTGACCAATCTCCAGGACGCCCGTGACCGGGACCTGCAGTGCTTCACCTACGACGGGATCGGCCGGCTGACCAACGCCTGGACCGACACCGGCGGCGTCCACACCACCGCGGACTGGACGGACACCTCCGACGTCAAGCACGGCACCGGCAGCTCCACCGCCGTTCCGGGCACCGGCGGCTGCGACAACGCCAACGGCCCGGCGGCCGTCAGCCCCGGCGGACGCACCGTCGGCGGTCCGGCGCCGTACTGGAACACCTACAGCTACGACGCCGCGGGCAACCGCACCGGCCTGGTCCAGCACGACATCACCGGCAACAGCCTCAACGACACCACCACCACCCAGACCTTCGGAGCCGCCGGAACCCGCAACACCCCGACCACCGCCCCCAACACCGGCGGCGGCACCGGTGGTCCGCACGCGCTGCTGAGTTCCGTCACCAGCGGCCCCTCGGGCAGCAGGACCACCCGCTACCAGTACGACGCGGTCGGCAACACCACCGCGATCACCGACACCTCCGGCACCACCAGCCTGGCCTGGAACGCCGAGGGCAAGCCCACCGCGGTCAGCAAGACCGGGACGGCGGGCAGCACCGGCTACGTCTACGACGCGGACGGCAACCAGCTGGTCCGGCACAGTCCCGGCAAGACCACCATCCTGGTCGGTTCCGACGAACTCACCCTGGACACGGCCACCCAGGCCACCAGCAACACCCGTTCGCTCGCGGGTGGCGGCGGGCTGACCTTCACCCGGGTCACCGCCCCCGTCGGCGGCGGCACCGTCGTGATCCAGGCCGCCGACCCGCACGGCACCAACGGCCTGCAGATCGGCACCGACGCGGCGATGACCGTCACCCGACGGCCCACCGACCCCTTCGGAAACCCCCGCGGCAGCCAGCCCGGGGCCTCCGCCTGGGCCGGCACCAAGGGCTTCGTCGGCGGTCTCAAGGACGACCTCACCGGCTTCACCAGCCTCGGGGCGCGGCAGTACGACCCGGTGACGGGCCGCTTCATCAGCCCCGACCCGATCCTCGACCAGGCGAACCCGCTGCAGTGGAACGCCTACGCCTACAGCTACAACGATCCGGTCAACGCCAGCGATCCCAACGGCCTCTACGGCAGCTGGTGCGCCAGCCAGGCCTGCGCCGACGCGACCCAGAAGGAGGAGGACGAAAGGGCCGCCGCCAAGGCGGCGGCCGGCAGCGGCGGCTCGCCCCAGCCCTCCACCCCGGCGCCCTCCACCCAGCGGGTCTACGTGGCCGTCACGATGACCGTCGCCGTGGAGGACGACGGCTCCGGCCTCGCCCAGAAGCTGCAGAAGGCCTACGAGGCCCAGGTCAAGAAGAAGATCGCGTACCCGCTGTACATGACGGTGAAGGACGAGAACAACGCCCTCGCCGCCGCGTGCAAGGCCCTCGGTCCGGCCTGCACGAAGGAAGTCCAGGACCTGATCGAGTACATCTCGGTCATCAACGGCTACTCGAGCACGGGGCAGGACGACCCCGGCGAGCGCGCCAGCATGCTGATCAACTCCTGCGCCTTCCACAGTTCGTGCGGCAGTGGCAACAACGGCCACTTCTCCACTGACGACGAAGGCTCGTTCGGGGACAAGAACGACTCCGGTCCGGGCTCCTACACCGTCAGCTACGACGGCGGCTACGCGCTGGTGTGCCACAGTTTCGTCGCCGGGACACTGGTCCTGATGGCGGACGGCACGCTGGTGCCGATCGAGCAGGTCCAGACGGGGGACCGGGTTCTCTCCGCGGATCCCCAGCAGGGGCTGAGCAGGGCCGAGGCCGTCACCGACGTGATCGTCACGGACGACGACGGGGAGTTCACCGAGCTCTCGGTCGAGCCCTCCGCGGCGGGTGGCCGGGCGGCGGACGCGAACCCCGCCACGCTGACGACGACCTGGCACCACCCGTTCTGGAACGCCGTCGCCCAGCGCTGGGAGGAGGCTCGCGACCTTCAGGCCGGCGAGCGGCTCCAGCTGCCCGACGGCAGCACGACGGCGCTGGCCTCGGTGAACCACCGGGTCGGCGAGGCCCGTACCTACGACCTCACGGTCTCGAACCTCCACGCGTACTACGTGCTCGTGGGCACGGAGCCGGTCCTCGCGCACAACTGCGGCTTCATCGGGCCGGTCGACCACGTGGCGCTCGGCCGCAACCTGCGTGGTTCCGACACCAGGGTCGAGGACTTCGCCAGGTGGGTCAGGGCCCGGCAGTTCATGCAGTCCACGGACTGGCAGGGCGACGTCAAGGGCGCCATCGAGAACGCCGTCCGCAAGCAGGCGCGGATATCCTTCATGCTCGATGATCTTCCCGGCGGGAAGCAGGGGCCCGAGAAGGCCCTGAAGCTCGCACAGGAGGCCGTCAAGAACGGTCGGCCGATGGCCACGCAGAAGGAACTGGTGTGGATCCATGAGGCAGGTCTCATGAACGAAGTCGAGTTCTACCGTTGGAACCAGAGGCTGAACAGCTGGGCGCTGGTGAAGAGGAAGTGAGTGCTGTGCCTGCCGAACCGTATGTGACCGACCGGCGTCAGTTCAGCCTGGTCGACTACCGACACGGCCACACGTGTGCCGTCATCCGGGGATTCCCGCCCATGGACGACGAGGACGAGTCCGGGGAGTCCCTGCCGCGCGTGCTCGACCTGTTCTTCGCGGGCGTCGAGCGCATCTCGTGCTGGAAGGACATGGGCCCGGTCCATGTCCGTCGTGCCGATGACGGCGAACGTGCCGACCTCGAACGCCGGATCGGCCCGATCGGTACGGGCAGGGTGGTCTTCCTCCTGGAGGCCGGTTCGGTCGAGAGCTACGTCATCGCGCTGCGGCTCTACTGGGCCGAGTTCGACCTGCCTTACGGGGCGGTCAGCCCGCTCGCTTCCGATGATCCGCAATACCGGGAGGCCCACGCCGCCGTCGGCGGCGTGATCGGGCACTCCGGCTGACCGACCCGCGGGACCCCCGCCGTGGGGCCCCCCCGGCGGTGAGGGAGGGGGGGGGGGCGCAGCGGGGGGGCGCCCCCCCCGCCGGCGGCCCGCCGCCCGGCCCGCCCGCCGCGCGGCGGGGGAGGCGGGCGC